>NZ_JBIVCD010000012.1:15413-36290 GCF_044746425.1 Pseudomonas sp. NPDC086112
TTCCTAAAAAAAATGTTTTTTTGTGTGTGGCTGGCCGGATATTTTTTTTGTTTTTTTTTTTGTCACCCCGCCGCCCCCCCCCCCCCCCCCCCCCCCCCCCCCCCGCTCCCACATTTGATCTTCGTCGTTCTTGGGGTCAGCCGAAGAACGGCCGAATCCCGTGATCCCGGAAATACCGCTCGATCACCTTCGGATCGGCGCTGTAGTCGGCAATCGCTACATAGGTATCCGGCCGCAACAGGTAAAACCCGTTGCGTGTGAGTCCCGCCGCTTCAAACGCCGGCCGCCAGTCGAACACCTGCAACGGCAGGTGATGCTCGGTGCACCAGGCGATCATCTCGTCGCTGGTATCGCCATACACATGCACCTGCCAGGTCGGATTTTTCAGCGACTCGAAATTGTCCCCTTCACCGTCGTGGGCCCAAGGCAGGCGATCACCGCCGTGAACATGGCCAGCAACGCCTTCGCTCAACGGCATGCCGCGATAGTTGAGGGTGGTCTGCGACACCGTGCGAAACAGGAATTCCCGGGCAGCCTCAAACGAGATCATTTTCGGGATCAAAAAGGGTGCCACGCGAATACGCACCAAGTCGGCAATTGGCCCATCGGCCGTAACGAAACTGAAGACCCGGTCGGTGGTGGCCACTAGTCGCCGGGCAAAGGCGATGCGTTCGGTTTCATAACTGTCGAGCAGTTTGGTCGTGGCGCCACCGCTTAAGACCGTTGCGAGTTTCCAGGCCAGATTGATCGCATCGCCAATCCCGGTGTTCATACCCTGGCCACCCGCCGGGCTGTGGACATGGGCGGCGTCACCCAACAGAAACGCGCGCCCGGTGCGAAAGTGGTCCGCAACCCGGTGATGCACGCGGTAAGTCGAGAACCAGTTCACCTGATTGATCTTCAGCTTTAAATTCTCGATGGCCCGGCGGCTGACGTCTTCAAACTGGAGGGTTTCGGCACGGTCGGCGCGTTCGTCGCGAACCGTGCCGATCAGTCGGGCGCGACCTTCGTCGGACAAGGGAAAAACGGCGAGGAAGTCGGCTTCGTCGAGATCCACATGCAGTTCACCGTTGAATGTGGGGCCGCGAGCTTGCACGTCCGCCACGTAAAAAATCTGCTGGTAGGTGCCGCCCGGAAAACCGGTGTCCAGCGTCTTGCGCACAATCGACCGGGCGCCATCGCAGCCTGCGAGGTAACAGGCCTGACAGGTTTCCTGCTGGCCATCGGGCAAGCGCAGCCGGGCGGTGATGCCGTCGCCGGTTTCCTCGAAGCTTTGCAGTTCGGTATCGCGCTCCACTGTAATACCGAAGGCCTCCAGGCGTTCGATCAGCAGGCGTTCGTGCTCGTCTTGCGGATAGATTTCCAGAAACGCGTAGGGCGTCAGACCCTCGCCGATGGTGCTCAGCGGCAGGCGTGCGACAGGTTCGCCCTTGACCCAGAAATTCGCTGCGGCCACTTTATGGCCGTTTTGCACAACGGCGTCGCTGAGGTCGAGCTGGCTATACAGTTCAAGCGTTCGCGCCTGTACCGCCAGTGCACGTGAAGTGGTGCCGGGTGTCGACGTCTTGTCGATAATCCGTACCCGAATCCCCAGTTTGCTCAACCACAGCGCCAGTACCAGCCCGGTCGGGCCGGCGCCGATGATCAGCACGTCGCTACGGTTCATGAGCCTGTCCTCCGCAGTATGTGGATCAAGTATGGTTCAGCCCGAATGCACTGGCCTCCCGGCTGCCCAACGGAAAACCACGCGTGTAGCAGCTGTCGAGCTTGCGAGGCTGCGTTCGGCTGCGAAGCAGTCGTGAATCCGATTGACGCGGTCTGCCTGACGCACCGCAATCTCTGGTTTTACGACTGCTGCGCAGCCGAACGCAGCCGAACGCAGCCTCGCAAGCTCGACAGCTGCTACAGCGCTAAGGGGGAACAGTCCGCGACTGCCACAGTCATAGCCTGCGCCATGCCATTGATCGTATGGTTAACCCGGCTCAACGGATTTTGATGGAGCACCATGCAAGTCAATCGATTGATCATGAGCGTCGCGGCACTGTTGGTTCTGGCCGGTTGCGGTAGCCAACGCACGCAGGAACCGCCGGCCCGCAAGCCCGCCGAGGTCAAGGCAGAGATCATGCGCCTGTTGCCGGCCAAGACGGTCGATCGCCAAGGCTGGGCCACGGATATCTACGCGGCATTTGCTGCCCAGAACATTTCGCCGACTACGCAAAACCTGTGTTCGGTACTCGCGGTCACTGAGCAGGAATCGACGTTTCAGGCTGATCCGCGGGTGCCGGGCCTGGGCAAGATCGCCCGGGACGAGATCGACCGTCGCGCCGCCAAGGCTCACATCCCCGGCCTGTTGGTGAGCGGTGCCTTGCAGGTCAGTTCACCCAATGGCAAAAGTTACAGCGACCGGCTGAATGCCGCGCGCAGTGAAAGAGAACTCAGCGCGATTTTCGATGATTTCATCGGCATGGTGCCAATGGGGCGGACGCTGTTTGATGGTTTCAACCCGGTGCACACCGGCGGGCCGATGCAGGTCAGCATCGATTTTGCGGAGCAGCAGGCGCGGGCTTATCCCTACCCGGTGGACGGCTCGATTCGCCGTGAAGTGTTCACGCGTCGCGGTGGTCTGTATTTCGGTATTGCCCATTTGCTCGGTTATCCGGTGAGCTACGAGCAGCCGCTGTATCGCTTCGCCGATTTCAACGCCGGTTGGTACGCCAGCCGCAATGCGGCGTTTCAGAACGCGGTAAGCCGCGCGACCGGCATCCCGCTGGCGCTGGATGGCGATCTGGTGCGCTACGGTTCGATCATGCCTGGCGCTACGGAATTGGCGGTGCGCACCCTCGGCAAGCAATTGGACATGCGCAACATGACCATTCGGGATCAATTGGAGGAGGGGAAAGCCCTCGAGTTCGAGGACACCAAGCTTTATCGGCGGGTCTTCGCCTTGGCCGAACAGGCCGAAGGCCGGCCATTACCCCGTGCGGTATTGCCGGGGATTATGCTGCAAAGCCCGAAAATCACCCGCAAACTCACCACGGCGTGGTTCGCCAAGCGAGTCGATGAGCGTTATCAACGTTGCATGAAGCGTGCGGGGATGTGACTGGACCGAAAATGGTCAAAAAACCAACGCTTGACTGACAATTCGAACGCAATCTTCAGCAGCTGCTACAAAGAGAGAGTCGCAGAGGAGATTTAGTCATGTATCAGCTTTACGGACATCAGAACTCGGGTGCGGCCGCCATCGAAGCGGCGTTGGAGCTGTGCGAGGTGCCTTATCGCTTCATCGATGTCTTTTCGTCCCCGGAGACGGTTCAGGCATTGGAGAAACTCAACCCGCTCAAGCAAATTCCCACTCTGCAATTGCCCGATGGCGGTGTTCTGACCGAGAGTGCGGCCATCCTGATTCACCTGGGCCTGACGTTCCCGGAGTCGAACCTGCTGCCGGAAAACCCGCTCAAGCGTGATCAGGTTATTCGGGGCCTGGTGTACATCGTCAGCAATTGCTATGCCGCCATCGGTATCATCGACTACCCCGAGCGCTGGCTGGCCGAGGCAGACGAATCATCCAGGGAAAACCTTATGGCCGGTGCCCGCCAGCGCCTGCACTGGAGTTGGGAGGTGTTTGCCGATCAGTTCGCCGGCAAGTTGTACCTGGGCGAGGGAGCGCCGGGCGCGCTGGATATTCTGGCGGCGGTGGTAACGCGTTGGGCGGGTACCCGAGAGCACTTGCGCGTTGCGCGGCCGGGGTTTTCCGCCTGGCTCGAACGCTTCGACCGGCACCCTGCATTGGCCCCGGTTTTCGCGCGGCATTGGCCGTAAGAACACCGCCAATCAAAATGTGGGAGCGGGCTTGCTCGCGAAAGCGGTGTATCAGTCACCATAACTGTTGACTGACATACCGCTTTCGCGAGCAAGCCCGCTCCCACAAGGGGATTTGCGGTGTGCTGGAATCACTCGCCGCGAATGTACTGCTCCAACTGGCGAATCAGTTCAGCCTGTTCGGCAATGGCTTCCTTGACCAGGTCGCCGATGGACAGCAAGCCGATCAACTCGCCGTTTTCCACCACCGGCAAGTGCCGCAGGCGCTTTTCGGACATGATGCCCATGCAGGTTTCGACGGTTTGATGGGTGTCCACGGTGATCACCGGCGACACCATGATGTCGCTGACCGGCGTGCCGACAGAGGAGCGCCCCTTGAGCACCAGTTTGCGCGCATAGTCACGCTCGCTGATGATGCCGACGACCTTTCCCTCTTTCAGCACCGGTAACGCGCCGACGTTTTTTGCGGCCATCACCATCAGCGCTTCCAGCACCATTTGATGCGGTGCAATTGAGTGGACTTGCTGATTCTGTTGGGCCTTTAACTTGAGCAGTTGGGCGACGGTTTTCATGGCGGATTCTCGGGTGTTGTCGTTGTTCTTGAAGAATCGTAGAGACGCGCTCACAGAGCAAGGCAGAAAGCGGCAGATACCGCGCAAAAAGCGTCATTCAGCGATTTTTCTTTGTAAAAGCCCCACGAAAATCCAGTAGGAGCGAGGCTTGCCCGCGAAGAACGATGACGCGTAATACCTGAAAAAACGCGGTGCATTCTTCGCGGGCAAGTCGGATCGCCGCACCGCTCGCTCCTACAGGTTTTACTGGCGTTAGGGCAATCCCCCTCACCACACCGTCGATCACGCGTAGAATTACCCCTTGAATCAGATCGTTGAGGTTGCAGTGGTGGATTTACAGCAGGGCTTCGTCCTGACCCGGCATTGGCGCGATACCCCGGCCGGCACGGAAGTCGAGTTCTGGCTGGCGACCGATGCCGGTCCCCGACGCATCCGCCTGCCGCATCAACCGTCGGTAGCGTTCATTCCCGCAGCCCAGCGTGAGCAAGCCGAAGCGCTGCTGCGCGGTGAGAAAAACGTCGAGCTGAAGCCCTTGGCCCTTCTGGACTTCGAACATCGTCCGGTGCTTGGCCTGTATTGCCAGCAGCACGGTCAGTTGATGCGCCTGGAAACCGCGCTGCGCAGATCAAGCGTCGATGTATTCGAAGCCGATATCCGCCCGCCGGAACGCTACATGATGGAGCGTTTCATCACCGCTCCCGTTTTGTTCGGCGGCACGCCCGGCGCGGAAGGTCTGCTGCTCGACGCGCAAATGAAACCCGACCCCGGCTACCGACCGAAGCTCAGACTGGTCTCGCTGGACATCGAAACCACCGCTCAGGGCGAGTTGTATTCCATTGCCCTGGAAGGCTGCGGCGAGCGGCAGGTGTACATGCTCGGGCCGCCCAATGGCGATGACAGTGGGGTGGATTTCCAGCTCGAATACTGCGACTCGCGAACGCTGCTGCTGAAAAAGCTCAATGAATGGTTCGCCCGCCACGATCCCGACGCCATCATTGGCTGGAACGTCGTGCAGTTCGATCTGCGCGTACTTCACGAACATGCTCGGCGCTTGGCGGTGCCGCTGAAGCTGGGGCGTGGCGACGAAGAAATGCAGTGGCGCGAACACGGCAGTGGCAACCATTACTTCGCTTCGGCTGCCGGCCGATTGATCATCGATGGCATCGAATCGCTGCGTTCGGCGACCTGGAGCTTCCCCTCGTTCAGCCTGGAAAACGTCGCACAAACCCTGCTGGGCGAGGGCAAGTCAATCGACAATCCGTACCAGCGCATGGACGAAATCAATCGCATGTTCGCCGAGGACAAACCGGCCCTGGCGAAGTACAACCTCAAGGACTGCGAACTGGTGACGCGGATCTTCGCCAAGACCGAATTGCTGACCTTCCTGCTCGAGCGCGCCAGCGTCACCGGTTTGCCGGCGGACCGCAGCGGTGGCTCGGTGGCGGCGTTCACTCACCTGTATATGCCGTTGATGCACCGTCAGGGTTTCGTCGCACCGAACCTCGGCGGCAAACCACCGGAGGCCAGCCCCGGCGGTTTTGTCATGGACTCGCAACCCGGGCTGTACGAATCGGTACTGGTGCTCGACTACAAAAGCCTCTATCCGTCGATCATCCGCACCTTCCTGATCGACCCGGTGGGCTTGATCGAAGGGCTCAAGCATCCCGACGACAGCGAGTCGGTGCCGGGCTTTCGCGGTGCACGTTTTTCTAGAACCCGGCATTGCCTGCCGGCCATTGTCGCCCGGGTCGCCGAAGGTCGCGAAACCGCCAAGCGCGAACACAATGCGCCGTTGTCCCAGGCCTTGAAGATCATCATGAATGCCTTCTACGGCGTGCTGGGTTCCAGCGGTTGCCGCTTCTTCGATACACGGCTGGCTTCGTCCATCACCTTGCGCGGTCACGAGATCATGCTGCGCACCCGCCAGTTGATCGAAGCCCAAGGCCACGCGGTGATCTACGGCGACACCGACTCGACCTTTGTCTGGCTGCGCCGTGCCCACGGTCAGGCAGAAGCCGCACAGATCGGTCATGCGCTGGTGGACCACGTCAACCAGTGGTGGCGCGAGCATGTGAAACAGGAATACGGGCTGGAAAGTGCCCTGGAACTGCAGTTCGAAACCCACTACAAGCGCTTTCTGATGCCGACCATTCGCGGCGCCGAGGAGGGCAGCAAGAAGCGCTATGCCGGATTGGTTACCCGCGCCGATGGCACCGATGAAATGGTCTACAAGGGCCTGGAAACCGTGCGCACCGACTGGTCGCCGCTGGCCCGGCAATTCCAGCAGGAGTTGTACCTGCGCATCTTCAATCGCAAGCCCTATCAGGATTACGTGCGTGACTACGTGCGCAAGACGTTGGCCGGTGAGTTCGACGAGCGCCTGATCTATCGCAAACGCCTGCGCCGTACCCTCGACGACTATCAACGTAACGTGCCGCCCCACGTGCGGGCCGCGCGAATCGCCGACGACTACAACGACCAGCAGGGACGCCCGCGGCAATATCAGAACGGCGGCTGGATCAGTTATGTCATCACCGTCGCCGGCCCCGAGCCGCTGGAAATCCGCAGCGCGCCCATCGACTACGACCATTACGTCACTCGGCAGCTGCAGCCGGTGGCGGATGCAATCCTGCCGTTCGTGGATGACGATTTCTCAACGCTGATTGGGGGGCAGTTGGGCTTGTTTTGAGTCCAGCAGCGACAACGTCCAGTCATCCGGTATGCCGTGAAAATATTGATCCAGCGCCTGATGGAACAGGCTGCCTTTGGGCGAAACCTGGGCGAACAGTGTCATCGATGAGTGAAATTTGAGGTTGTCGGGATGGCCGAAAATCTTGGCGATCGAGCTTTGAGGAATGTCCAGAACCAGTTGCGTGCACATGCGCAAGCGTGGCCCCAGTAACGGATGCTTCAGGTACGCCGTGGCTTCTTCACTGGAGCGAATGGCAAAGTAGCGGGACATCTCGCTGTCGCCCAACCCGGAAAACTGCGGAAAGATAAACCACATCCAGTGCCGGCGCTTCTGGCCGGCGCGCAGCTCTTCCTGCACCCACTCGAACACAGGGTCTTGCGCCTGAACGAAGCGTGGCAAATTGAAAGCGTCGAGCTGATCGGTACTTCTCATGCCGATGCCCTCTGACAAACCGCGATGGCTCAGACCATGGCCAACCGCTGCTTACGTTGTGGCGCGCGAAACGCTTGGTCCAGCGCCTCCAGATCCCCGACTTCAAGCCGCAACTGCGCCGCTTGTGCATTGAGCTGCACATGCTCGGGGCGGACCGCTTTGGGGATGGCGATCACGCCGTTCTGACGCAGAATCCATGCCAGCGCTACCTGCGCAGGTGTCGCCTCGTGACGGGCGGCAACGTGCTTGAGCGTCGAATTGGCCAGCATGTGCCCGCCCTGGCCGATCGGACAATAGGCCATCACCGGCATCCGTTGGTGTTGGCTCCAGGGGAGCAAATCAAATTCGATGCCGCGCTCTTCCAGGTTATACAGCACCTGATTGGTGGCGCAGGCCGGTGAGGCCAGTTCTTCCAGGTCGTCCAGGTCGAAATTGGACACACCCCAATGGCCGATCTTGCCATCTTCGCGCAGGCGTTCGAAGGCTTCGACGGTTTCCGCAAGGGGATAGTCGCCGCGCCAGTGCAACAGGTAGAGATCGATGTAATCGGTATTCAACCGCCGCAGGCTGCGCTCGCAGGCCTGGGGAATGCCTTTGCGGCTGGCGTTGAAGGGATAGACCTTGCTGACCAGAAAAACCTGGTCGCGAAGGCCTGCGATGGCTTCACCCACCACCTCTTCAGCGCCTCCTTCAGCGTACATTTCAGCGGTGTCGATCAGGGTCATGCCCAATTCGATGCCCAAGCGCAACGCTGCAACTTCCTTTGTGTGTCGGGAGCGTTCCTCTCCCATGCGCCAGGTTCCTTGGCCGATGACCGGCACTTGGCTGCCGGCCAGCTCAAGAATACGCATGCATCCTCCTTTCGAAAGTCCGATCGATACTTCAGTTGGCAGCAAAATGGCCCGGTGGTTCCGTGGCGATCTCGAAAGATCGCAGCCTCTGTAGGCGCTGCCGAAGGCTGCGATCTTTTGATCTTCTAACCTACAGGGTAGAAAACTTGTACACCGTAGTCTGGGTATAGCGCTTGCCCGGATCCAGCCGTGTGGACGGGAAGTTCGGCTGGTTCGGCGAATCCGGATAATGCTGAGTCTCCAGAGTAAACGCCCCCCAATGCGGATAAACCTTGCCAGCCTTACCCTTGACCGTGCCATCAAGGAAGTTGCTGGTATAGAACTGCACGCCGGGCTCGGTAGTGTAGAGCTGCAACCGGCGGCCGGATTGCGGATCGCTGACATCGGCAGCGAGTTTGCCCAGATCACCCTTGGCGTCCAGCACCCAGTTGAAATCGAAACCGCCTTGTTTCGGTTCGGCGAATTTCAGTTGCGGGTGATCAGCCTTGATGTGTTGACCGATGGCGGTCGGTTGGGTGAAGTCCATGGGTGTGCCGGCGACTAGGGCCAGTTCACCGGTGGGGATCAGTTTGCCGGTGACCGGCGTGTAACGGGCTGCATGCAAAGTCGCAAGTTGCTTCAGTACGTCGCCGTTGCCCGCGCCGGCCAGATTGAAGTAACTGTGGTTGGTCAGGTTCAGCACGGTGGGTTGGTCGGTGCTGGCCTTGTACTCGATGCGCAGCTCATTGCTCTCGGTGAGGCTGTAGGTGACTTCGGTTTTCAGGTTGCCCGGGAAACCCATTTCACCGCCCGCCGACAGATACGTCAGGGTCACGCCCACCGAATCCTTGCCTTTGCTCGGTTCGGCTTTCCACACCCGTTTATCAAAACCCTGCGCCCCGCCGTGCAGTGAATTGCTGCCGTCGTTGAGTGGTACCTGATAGCGCTTGCCGTCCAGCTCGAAGGCACCGTTGGCCAGGCGATTGCCGAAGCGGCCAATGGTCGCGCCGAAGTACGCGGTGCCGCTTTGGTAACCCTGCACGTCGTCGAAGCCCAGCACCACATCATCGAGTTTGCCGTTTTTGTCCGGCACTTTCAGCGACTGCAGAATCCCGCCGTAGGTAATGACCGTGGCTTGCAGGCCATGGCTGTTGCGCAAGATGTATTGCTCGACGGGCGTGCCGTCATTGGTTTTGCCGAAGGCTTTCTGTTCGCTGGACAAGCCAGCGGCGTGAGCGGGGAGGGTGGCGATCATCAGGGACAGTCCGAGGCCGGAGAGCAGGTATCGAGATTGAAGCATGGTTGACCTTCCTTTTTGTTGTTTTGTAAGAAGTAGTCATACTAATGATCGGGTTTTAATGCGATCAAGGAAGGATTTATAGCTTATCTACGCAGTGTTGCAATTATAAAGTATGACTAATAAGGAGCCGCTTTCACGGTGATTCGCGTTTACGGACCACCGGCACTGCACTTTTTCGGCTTTCGCGGTTCTATCCTTGGCCAGCCCGCGGCGATCCCCACCGCCGGCCCATGCCCAAGTTCAAGAACCCATGGCTCGAGTTTTACCCCGCTTTACCCCGCACATTCGCCGTTATTGCTGGCTGCTGACAGGCCTGTCGATGCTCTTCGCCAGTGGCTGCAGCCATCAGCCGGGCAACGATATCGTCAGCCAGTTTCGCAACGGCCAACCCCAGGAATTCCTCCAGACCAGCGTCGACCGCATGGCGACCCTGACGATGCGTGACAACCTCGAAAGCCTCTACCTGCTGATGAATAAGCTCTACCTGCGCAACCCGCAGGAGCTGAAGAAATCCGGCTTCCTCGATGTCGGCACCGCGGAAAAACAAGTGCGCATGGCCATCGAACAGCAAGAGCCGCTACCCACTCTCGGCGGCAAAAAAGACCTCGCCGCGCTGAGCTACGCCATGAGCCCGGAATTTCTCGGCGACCGGGTCGGTGCCTTTATCTATGCCATCGGCAGCATGCTGGTCACCGCTCATGGCAACCGGCTGGAGTTCTACATGACGGATGCGATCAACCCGACCTTCGTCAGCAATGCCGCGCGCAACATCGAAAAAGCCACCTGGATTTTGAGTCAGCGGCAAAACAAGCAAGGCGAGCCCTTGCTGTTTTCCAACGAAATTTCGGAGGAGGGCAGCAACCTGAGCTTTGCCGTGGAGTTCGGCAAAATCGTCGCGCGGCTGGACCTGCTGACCCAAATGCTCGACGAACGCTACCGGCGGATCGGCCTCAACTATGCCCAGAGTTTGCTGTTCCTGAATTTTTTGCCGGTGCAGTAAAACGAGTGCTGAACCCAAATCCCCTGTGGGAGCGGGCTTGCTCGCGAAGGCGTTGTGTCAGTCGCCATGAGTGTCGGCTGATACACCGCCTTCGCGAGCAAGCCCGCTCCCACAAGGGGGATTTGGTGGAGAGGGAAAACTGTGTTCCGCCTCAATGAGTTGGCATAACGATAGACCGCATCGATATAACTGGTTATAAGAAAAATCGCTATGCTGCGAGCCGGTTATTCTCCTGCGATTCTCTGGGCGTATTAATGGAATTCGGTAATTTCGGGTTGGTCGTTGCAGGTCTGGTGGTCGGCTTTATTGTCGGCATGACCGGCGTCGGAGGCGGTTCGTTGATGACGCCGATTCTGCTGTGGTTCGGCGTCAACCCGGCGACGGCGGTGGGCACGGACTTGCTGTACGCGGCCATTACCAAATCCAGTGGTGTGCTGGTTCATCGCAAGAACAAGAACATCGACTGGGCGATCACCGGTTGGCTGACCCTCGGCAGTGTGCCGGCGGTGGCGCTGACGCTGTGGTTTTTGAGCAGCTTGCAGACCTCGCCCGATGCGATGAACGCCGTTATCAAACAAGCCCTGGGCTTCGTATTGTTCGCCACGGCGCTGGCCATTTTCTTCAAGAAACGCTTGCTCGATTTCGCCCACAAACGGGCTGGCGGCCACTACAACCCTAGCGGGCCCCGGTTGAATGCACTGACCGTCATCACCGGATTGGTCCTTGGCGCCATGGTAGCCCTGACCTCCATCGGGGCTGGCGCTCTGGGCACAGTAGCGCTGTTCATTCTGTACCCGATGCTCCCCACCCGCCGCCTGGTCGGCACCGAAATCGCTCACGCGGTGCCCCTGACCCTGGTCGCCGGCCTGGGCCATGCGAGCATGGGCAACATGGATTGGCATATTTTGGGCTACTTGCTGGTCGGTTCGCTGCCGGGGATTTACCTGGGCAGCCATTTGACCGGGCGTATCTCCGACGAACTGCTGCGTCCATGCCTGGCCACGATGCTGGTGCTGATCGGCTACAAGCTGGCGTTCTGATCCGGCACCACTGAATTTAGCGGAATCATGCCCTCACTGGCGTAGTCAAAATTATGACCACGTTCAGATGAGGTCATGACGTCCATGAACAGCCCCGTAAACGATCTTCTACGACGATTCAGCCGCCCTCGCGGCGAGCCACCCGGCAACGCGGCCGAGGTGCTACGCCGTCATGCCGAGCCGTTGCCTGCACTCGACTCACCTGAATTCGGCAAACTCTTCGACCGCTTTGGCGATGCCAGCGTGGTGCTGATCGGCGAAGCCAGCCACGGCACCCAGGACTTCTACCAGACCCGAGCGGCGATCACCCGCCGCCTGATCGAGCAGCATGGCTTCGGCATCGTCGCGGTCGAAGCCGACTGGCCCGATGCCGGCCAGATCGACCGATGTGTCCGCGACCTGGGCCGCTCTGCCTGGAAAAAACAGGCCTTCGCCCGATTCCCCACCTGGATGTGGCGCAATACCGCTGTGCAGACTTTCACCCGCTGGCTGCACCACCATAATCGCGGCTTGGCGCTTGAGCAGCGGGTGGAGTTTCGGGGGCTGGATGTTTACAGCATGCGTCATTCCATCGACGAAGTGCTGGGCTATCTCGACAAGACCGATCCGCAGCTGGCAAAAGAGGCCCGCCATCGCTACAGCTGCCTGACGCCGTGGCATGACGACCCGGCGCTGTACGGTCATTTCGCTGAGCGGGGCAACATGGCCACGTGCGAGGACGCAGTGGTCGAGCAATTGAATGTGTTGCTGGGCGAACGGCTTGACCCGATGGTCGCCGACGACGAGGCGTTTTTCAGCGCCACCCAGAACGCCCGCGTGGTGCGGGCCGCCGAGCAGTATTACCGCGCCATGTACCGCGGCTCGACCGCCTCGTGGAACCTGCGTGACCTGCACATGTTCGACACCTTGCAAACCCTGATGGTGCATCGCGGGGCAGGCGCCAAAGCGGTGGTGTGGGCGCATAACTCACACATCGGCAACGCCGCCGCGACGCAAATGGGCTGGGAGGGGCAATTCAACATCGGCCAGTTGTGCCGCACGGCCTACGGCTCACAAGCGGTGCTGATCGGCATGGGCACCGACCATGGCACCGTCGCCGCCGCCGACGACTGGGACGAGCCGATGCAGGTCAAACAGGTGAACCCGGCATTGGCCGACAGTTGGGAACAACTGTTTCTCCAGGCCGGTATTCCCGCAGCACTGCTCGACTGGCGGACGTCACCGAGCGAGGAATTGCTGGACGTACTGGCTGAGCCATTACTTGAGCGCGCCATCGGCGTCATCTATCGACCCAGGACCGAGCGCCAGAGCCATTACTTTCAGGCCGTACTGGCAGAGCAGTTCGACGCTTTTGTCTGGATCGAAAAAACCCACGCGGTCTCGCCATTGCCGGAGCCTGAGTTCATGGAACACGAGGAAGACACCTTTCCGTTCGGTATATGACACGCCAATGACGGGTCTCTATTCCCGGGTAAAGATCTCCATCAGATGCCCGTCCGGGTCATCGAAATACACCCGCTGGCCACCGCCGCAATCATTGATCTCATTCGGCCGTTGTTTGCCAGGATCTGCCCACCAGGGCTGCTTGCGCGCTTGCAGGCGAGCGAAGGCTGCATCGAAGTCTTTGTCGCCAATCAGGAACGCATAGTGTTGGGAGGCAATCGGCGGGTCGTTGTTGTAGAAATCCAGCGACACGCCATTATCGAATTTGACCACCAGCATTGGTCCGAACGGCTCGGGATCGGGCAGGCCGAGGAGGTCGGTCAGGTAGCGGGCCGACACCTGTTTGTCACGGCACCAGACGATGGTGTGGTTCAGCTGAGCGCTCATGGAAAAATCCTCACGGCGAATCAGGTGGTGCGAGTTGTGCTATGAGATTAGCTCAGGCTGTTGCGCAATGACCGCCCTGACCTAAGCTTGGGGCAAGGCGAACATAAATACGCCTCACCCGGAACGTTCGCCGCGATGCGCAATCATTAGAGCGTGGATATCAAAAGGAGATGCGCATGCTCATCAGGTCTTTGACCCTGGCTACTTTGCTGGCTTTCGTCGGCCCCTTGTTCGCCGCCGATGACGATTCCCCTCTGGTTAAAGACGTGGGCAGGGCCCGTCCCTTGATTGTCATCGCGCCCAGTTCGGTTGATCCCACCTGGGTCAGCCTGAAAAAATCGCTGGATGAACCCGCCAGCCGCAAGGGCTTCACCGAGCGAAACATGGTGCTGTACACCGTGATCAATACGATGGGGCAACGCGACGGAAAAGACCTCGACCCGCAAACGACAATGGCGTTGATCCGCTCGCTGAAATTGGGCGCCGGGGCGAAGAGCAAAATCATCCTGGTCGGCAAGGACGGCGAAAAGAAGCTTGAAAAGGATGTGGTCGAGCTGAAAGAGATTTTCAGCACCATCGACGCGCTGCCAGCCGCCGAAAAGGAAGCGACAGTACCGGTGCCAGCGCCGGTGGCTGAGGTTGCACCGGCCAAAGGCGCAAAGGGCAAACCGGCGAAGCCCGCCAAACCGCCTGAGATGCCGGATGATTGAATTTCTGCTGGTAAGTTAAGACATTTGAGCGACGAAAATCCTGTGGGAGCGTGGCTTGCCCGCGAAGAATGCGCTGCGGTTTTTCAGGTACTGCGCGTCATTGTTCTTCGCGGGCAAGCCACGCTCCCACAGGATCTGCGTCTTGACCATTTTTCGTTTATCCCCCGAACGTCCGTAGCAGCTGCTGAGCCCGCGAGGCTGCGTTCGGCTGCGAAGCAGTCGCAAGGTCTGTCACCGCGTTCTTTCAGGTAAACGGCATTCACCGGATGACGACCGCTTCGCGGCCGAACGCAGCCTCGTGGGCTCGGCAGCTGCTACGGCGCGTCACCCTCGGCTATTTGGTCAGCGCACTCAATATTTTGTGGGCGACTTTGACTCGCTCGGGGTTTGGGTAGTTTTTGTTGGCCAGGATCACGATGCCAATGTCCTTCGCCGGGACAAAGGCGACGTAGGCGCCAAAGCCGCCGGTTGAGCCGGTTTTGTTGATCAGCACAGTGTCACGTGGAGGCTGCGGCGGGTTCAGCCACCGGACTTCATGCGCCTCAAAGGCCATCTGCGACGAGTTGCCCGCCAGCAATGTATCGAGCGTCGCCGGGTAGTTGTAGAACTCCCACCCCAACCCTTGAGTCATCTCGCCAACGGTGTAGTAACCGGTATGAGTGGTGGCGATGGCTTGCTGCAAGGGCTTTTCCAGCGAAGCCGGATTCATGTTCGCTTCAACATAGCGAAGCAGGTCCGAGGCGCTGGTTTTAACGCCATAGGCTTCGGAATCCAGCGCGCCCGGTTCGACCCGCACAGGCTTGTCGTCCTTGTTGTAACCCTGGGCATAAAGCGCCATCTGATCCTGCGGCACCTTGAGGTAGCTGTGCTTGAGGCCGAGTTTGGGCAGCAAGGTGTTCTCCATCAGTTCATCGAACGGCGCCCCCATGCTTTGCGCCGCCAGATAGCCGAACAACCCAAGGCTGGGGTTTGAATACAGGCGATGAGTGCCGGCGGCGTAGGCCGGTTTCCACTGCTTGAAATAGCCGAGCATTTTGTCCTGATGGTCTGCATCGCTGGGGAATTGCAGGGGCAAACCACCGGCGGTGTAGGTGCCGAGTTGCAGCACGCTGATGCTGTCAAATGCGCTGCCACGTAATGTCGGTAAAACCTGACTGGCGTTGTCCGACAGGGCCAGTTTGCCTGTCGCCTGCGCGTAGGCGGCAAGGGTGGCGGTGAAGGTTTTGCTCACCGAACCGATCTCGAACAGGGTGTTGTTTGCTACCGGTTGCCCGGTTTCTTTCGACGCCACGCCGTAGTTAAAGTAATGCTGTTTTCCGTTGAGCGTTATGGCCACGGCCATGCCGGGAATCCTCTGGGCCTGCATGACCGGCCGGACGGCGTCGTTAACAATCGTCTCGATGGGTTGGTCCGTCCGGGCCGCGGCAACACAATGGCTGGCGCCGAATACCGCCACGCAAGCCGCGAGAATCTTCAATCTGGCCGCATTTATCTTGTTCGTCATTGTTTCAATTCCATTATTTTTCGTGGTGTTAACCGCTACACTCCGAGCGGTTTTTCAAGCCGGTCCGTTGCTGGGCGAGCCAAATCTATGCAGTTTGGCGAATACCCACAAACGACGATATTTCAGATGAGCCATTAGAAAATTTTGGGAGTGGGCATGATTCGACCTCATCTGCCGCTGAATGCGCTACGCGCCTTCGAGGCTTCGGCACGCCATCTGAGTTTTACACGGGCGGCGGTGGAGTTGTGTGTCACGCAGGCGGCGGTGAGTCATCAGGTCAAAAGCCTTGAAGCCCAGCTTAACGTGACCTTGTTCAAGCGCCTGCCCCGAGGCCTGATGCTGACCAACGAAGGTGAAACCCTGCTGCCGGTGTTGCGCGACTCTTTCGACCGGATCGCCGAAACCCTTGAGCGTTTCGAGGGCGGGCATTTTCGCGAGGTGTTGACAGTGGGGGCGGTGGGGACGTTTGCGGTCGGTTGGCTGTTACCGCGGCTGGTGGATTTTCAGACGAAACATCCGTTTATCGATTTGCGTCTGTCGACCAACAATAACCGGGTGGACGTGGCCGCTGAAGGGCTGGATTACGCCATTCGCTTTGGCGCGGGGGCGTGGCATGGGATCGAAGCGGTACGGTTGATCGAGGCGCCGTTGTCGGTGCTCTGCGTTCCCGAGATTGCGCGGCAATTGCACACGCCGGCCGATCTGTTGCAGCAAACGTTGTTGCGCTCCTATCGCACGGATGAGTGGCCGGAGTGGTTTCAGGCGACTGGTCTTTCGGCCCATGCCGCACCGCCCCGGAGCATCGTCTTCGATTCCTCGCTGGCGATGATGGAAGCGGCGTTGCAAGGAGCGGGAGTGGCATTGGCGCCGCCCTTGATGTTCTCTCGACAACTGGCGGCGGGTGCAATCGAGCAACCGTTCGACATCGGGATCACCACGGGCAGCTACTGGCTGACCCGCTTGCAGTCGCGCCCTGAAACGTCGGCGATGACCGCGTTCAAGGACTGGCTGCTGCAAGCATCGCATTAATACAAAACCCTGTGGGAGCGGGCTTGCTCGCGAAGGGGTCATCACATTCAACATTGATGTTGACTGACACACCGCCTTCGCGAGCAAGCCCGCTCCCACAGGGATCACGGCGCTTTCAGAAGCCTACCGCACCAGACACGGTCGCTTGTTATCGAATTTCCACCCCGGGATCAGAAACTGCATCGCCACGCTGTCATCCCGCGCGCCCAGTCCCATGCCTTTGTACAGCTCATGGGCCTTGGCCAGTTGATCCATGTCCAGCTCAACCCCCAGGCCAGGTTTTTTCGGCACCTGCACGCAGCCGTCGACGATTTGCAGCGGCGCTTTGGTCAGACGTTGGCCGTCCTGCCAGATCCAGTGGGTGTCGATGGCCGTGATTTCACCCGGCGCGGCGGCTGCGACGTGGGTGAACATGGCCAGGGAAATATCGAAGTGGTTGTTGGAATGTGAGCCCCAGGTCAGGCCCCATTCGTGGCACATCTGCGCGACTCGAACCGAGCCTTGCATGGTCCAGAAGTGCGGGTCTGCCAAAGGAATATCTACTGACTGCAACTGGATCGCATGGCCCATTTCCCGCCAGTCGGTGGCGATCATGTTGGTCGCGGTTTTCAGGCCCGTGGCACGACGGAATTCGGCCATGACTTCACGGCCCGAGTAACCGTTTTCCGCACCGCACGGGTCTTCGGCGTAAGCGAGAACGTGATGCTGATCCCGGCACAGGCGGATCGCTTCTTTGAGCGACCAGGCGCCATTCGGATCAAGGGTGATGCGCGCATCGGGAAAACGTTCGGCGAGGGCGGTGACCGCTTCGATTTCCTCGTCGCCACTCAACACGCCGCCCTTGAGTTTGAAGTCCTTGAAACCATAACGGGCGTGGGCAGCTTCCGCCAGGCGCACCACGGCGCCGGCGCTCATGGCTTTTTCGTGACGCACTCGGAACCAGTCGTTGTCGGCGTCCGGTTCGCTGCGGTAGGCCAGATCGGTTTCATTGCGATCACCGACATAAAACAGATAACCGAGCATCTTCACTTCGTCGCGCTGCTGGCCTTCGCCGAGCAGGGCCGCGACCGGTACGTCCAAATGCTGACCGAGCAAGTCGAGCAGGGCGGCTTCAAGGCCAGTGACCGCGTGAATGGTGATGCGCAGGTCGAAGGTCTGCAGGCCGCGACCGCCAGCATCGCGATCGGCAAAGGTCTGGCGCACTTGATTGAGGATCTTCTGGTAAGTGCCGATCGGGCTGCCGACCACCAGTGCGCGCGCATCTTCCAGCGTCTGACGAATACGCTCGCCACCCGGCACTTCTCCGACGCCAGTGTGACCGGCGTTGTCCTTGAGGATCACGATGTTGCGGGTGAAAAACGGGCCGTGGGCGCCACTCAGATTGAGCAGCATGCCATCGTGGCCAGCCACGGGAACAACCTGCATGCTGGTGATGATCGGGGCTTTTGCGGCTTCTTGTGGAGTCATTTTTTTGTCCTTACAACCAATGTTCAGGCGTGATTAGGTGCTGGTTTGCCCAGGGCAACCACAGGTGCAGGTTTCGGTTTATTGCGCGCGGCGAAAACGATGATCGCGGCGATGATCGAGGTGGCGGCCAGGCCGTACAGCCCGCCCTGAATCGAGCCGGTGTGTTGTTCCAGCAGACCGAAGGTGGTCGGCGCAACGAAGCCACCGAGGTTGCCCACCGAGTTGATGAGTGCAATCACACCCGCAGCAATCCGTGCATCCAGGTACGCCTGGGGAATTGGCCAGAACAGCGACGATGCCGATTTGAAACCCAGCGCGGCGAAGCAAATGGCGACGAAGGCGAAGATCGGCCCGCCCGTGGTGGACATGAACATCCCGGCGGCAGCGATCAGCAGCGCAGCGGCGACCCAGGCTTGCTGGTGTTTCCATTTGGCCGACAGTGTGGCGAAGGCGTACATGCCGACGATCGACAGCAACCACGGAATCGAGTTGAACAACCCGACCTGGATGTCGCTCAGGTCGCCCATCTTCTTGATGATGCTCGGCAGCCAGAAGGTCGCGGCGTAGATGGTCAATTGGATGAAGAAGTAGATCACGCAGAACAGGATGATCTGGCGATCCTTGAGCAGCGTGCCCAGCGACGGTTTGATCGGCGTCGCGGCTTCGCGGGCCAGTTGTTCGTCATCGATGGCTTTGACCAGCGCGTCCTGCTCAGGAAGGGTCAGCCATTTGGCGTCGTGGGGCTTGGAGTCCAGCCAGAACCAGACGAACACGCACAGCCCGACCGAGAACATCCCTTCAATGAAGTACATCCATTGCCAGCCGTGCATGCCCAAACCACTGATTTGCAGCAGCAGCCCGGACAGCGGGCCGGAGATCAGCGACGCAATGGCCGAGCCACTGAGGAAGATCGCAATCGCCTTGCCGCGTTCGACGCCAGGCAACCAGCGGGTGAAGTAATAAATCACCCCAGGGAAGAAACCGGCTTCGGCCACACCGAGCAAAAACCGCAGAATGTAGAAGTGGGTTTCGTTCTGGATGAACGCCATGCAGGCGGCCACCAGGCCCCAGGTCAGCATGATGCGCGTCAGCCAGATTCGTGCACCGACTTTTTGCAGGAGGATGTTGGAAGGGACTTCAAACAGCGCGTAACCGATGAAGAACAGACCGGCGCCGAAGCCGTAGGCGGCAGCGCCAATGCCCAGGTCATGTTCCATGTGGGCGCGGACGAAGCCGATGTTCACACGGTCGATGTAGTTGACGATGAACATGATCACGAACAGCGGCAGAACGTGGCGTTTCACTTTCGAGATGGCAGACTTCAGGACCGAATCGGCGCCCTCGGTCATCCCGGATATGGATGTATTCACTGCTTTTTCTCCCACTCGTTATTTTTATGCGGGGTGTGGCTGGGTGTTGCGTTGTTGATAGACATCATACAACTAGGTTTTTTTGTTCTACAAGTACTGTCACTCAACAAAATGGTGCTAGGCGGAAGGTTTTTTATTCGTTTTATGGGTTTGTGCGGCGTATTTGTTGGGTTGTGCCCCGGATTTCTTCAGTCGATAATTTCCCTTTGTCGCGGCGGAGCGCTTCGGTGCGATGGTGTAAATCGTCTTTTGTGCAGTGAAATTTGAGTGTTGTCATACAAGTTAGGCGGCGTTTTATTGAGATTCCCGTCATCGAAAAGCGCGCACGGTGATACGATCCGGATACCCGCTTTTCGGATGATCACCATGCAAGAAGACATCGACGCACCTGCCCGCAAGCGTGCCCATAACCTGGCCCATGATCTGGTGAGCAAACTGACCCAGAGCATCCTGCTCGGTCAGATGGTGCCGGGGGACAAGCTGCCGTCGGAGAACTCGATTGTTCAGGAGCATGGCGTCAGTCGCACAGTGGTGCGCGAAGCGATCTCGAAGTTGCAGGCTTCGGGGTTGGTGGAAACCCGTCACGGCATCGGCACTTTTGTTCTGGAGCGCGCACCGGATCAGGGGCTGCGTCTGAATGTCGATACGGCACTGGGCGTGCGCAGTATTCTGGAGTTGCGCATGGGCCTGGAAACCCAGGCTGCGGCGCTGGCAGCGGTTCGTCGCACAGACCAGCAATTGGCGCAGATGCGTGAAGCGCTGGATGACTATCAAAGCCTGTTGGCCAACAACGACAGTTGCGTCGAGGCAGACAAACGCTTTCATCTGCTGATCGCCGAAGCCACCGGCAACGCGTGTTTCACCGAGATCATGCAGCACCTGGGCAGCGCCATGATCCCCCGGACCCGCGTCAATGCCGCCGAGCGCGGGTCGGCGGATTTGAGCAAGCTGGGGCACCTCGCCAACCTCGAACACGAGGCGATTCTAAACGCCATCAAACGCCAGGATCCGGATGCGGCGCGGGCGGCAATGTGGTTACACCTGACCAACAGCCGCGACCGCTTTTCGGCTGATCGGTAGTCGCCGTTGGTCTCCTTGATAGCACCCCTTTTGCAGATTGTCCGACGACAGGCGATAAACGAAACCCGGCCGATGGACCCAATGTCAGTCAGTTAAGGCGCGGAACCTGTGGGAGCGGGCTTGCTCGCGAAAGCGGTGTATCAGGCGACATCAAAAGTTAAGTATACCACGGCGGAAAGTAAACAACCCAACCCAGCAGAAA
>NZ_JBIVCD010000012.1:36300-150635 GCF_044746425.1 Pseudomonas sp. NPDC086112
TGTGTTACGGCGCGGAACCTGGGGGCGGGGGCTTGCTCGCGAAAGCGGTGTATCAGGCGACATCAATGTTGACTATGCCGCCGTCTTCGCGAGCAAGCCCGCTCCCACATAGATTTGCGCCTTAACTGACTGGCATTGGCCAATGGGCCGCGTTTTTTGTGGGTACAGGTTTATTACGTCATCGTTCTTCGCGGGCACTATTGGCCTCAATCCCCCTTCGGCAACTCAATCACAAACCGCGTCCATCCCTTATCCGATTCGCAACGAATCTGCCCGCCATGGGCGCGGATGATTGACTGGGTGATGGCCAATCCCAACCCCGCATGCTCACTGCTGCCTTCACGGCGCGCCGGGTCTGCCCGGTAGAAGCGGTCAAACAAGCGCGGCAACAAGTCTTCAGAAATCACTTCCCCGCTGTTTTCAACCGTCAGGCTCAGCCCTGTAGGCTGTTCAACAATCTTCACCCGAACCTCGCCACCGCCCGGGGTAAACCGCAGTGCATTGTCCAGCAGATTGGACAGCGCCCGACGCAACATGCTGCGGTCGCCCTGCATGCGCGCGGTGCCGTCACGACTCAATTTCACCTGAGCGTCCTCGGCCAGCGGCGCAAAAAACTCCAGCAGCACATCGGCTTCCTCCGACAGTTCCAGCGCTTCGCGCTTGGGCATCAGCAAGCCGTGGTCAGCCTTGGCCAGGTACAACATGTCGTTGACCAGTTGCGCCATCCATTGCAGTTCTTCGAGATTGCTGTGCAGTGCTTCGCGGTAATCCTCGATGGGGCGAGGGCGGGTGAGGGTGACCTGGGTGTGGGTCAGCAGGTTCGACAGCGGTGTGCGCAGTTCATGGGCGATGTCGGCGGAAAACGCCGAGAGCCGCTGAAAAGAGTCGTCGAGGCGTCCGAGCATGGCGTTGAAACTGTAAGCCAGTTCCTCGAGCTCTGGCGGCATGTCTGCTTCTGGCAGGCGAGCGTTGAGCGATTGCGCCGACACGCCGCTGGCGACCGCACTCATGCGCCGCAACGGGCGCAAACCGCTGCGTGCGGCCCAGGCTCCGAGCAGAGCAGTGGCCAGCGCCGACAAACTGACCGTCAGCCAAATCAGATGCTGCATGCGCTGCAGAAAATGTTGGTGATGGGTGATGTCCAGCAACAAGGTCAGTTGCGGTGAATCGGGTTTGTCGGGGAACAGCGGTGCATTCAGGACGCGGTAGTCAGTGCCGTCGTCGCTCATCGTCGACAGG
Source organism: Pseudomonas sp. NPDC086112 (assembly GCF_044746425.1). Lineage (NCBI taxonomy): Bacteria > Pseudomonadati > Pseudomonadota > Gammaproteobacteria > Pseudomonadales > Pseudomonadaceae > Pseudomonas > Pseudomonas sp. NPDC086112. The sequence continues at coordinate 37,540 of NZ_JBIVCD010000012.1, forward strand.
CCCAACTGGCGCGGCAAGTCTTTGGGTAAACGGGCCGAGCTGTCGTACAAGCGTTGGCCGTCGCTGCCAATGATGCGCAGCGAAAGATCGGCTTGTCGGCTCAATTCATCGGCCAGTCTGGTCTCGCTTTCGCTGGACGGAATGTCATCCAGCGCCCGGCGCAAGCCAATCAGCTTGCCATCCAGCAACTGCTGGTCCAACTCGACAAAGTGCGCCTCGCTGGCGCGGCTGAACAACACCCCGGCGAACAACGACACCACGGCAGTGCAAGCTGCGAACAGCAGCGCCAGACGATTGCTTAGAGAGAGTCGGCGCATCAGGCAGGGCGCTCTTCAAGGACATAGCCCATGCCGCGCACGGTGTGGATCAACTTGTTCGGGAAGTCATCGTCGATCTTCAGGCGCAGACGGCGGATCGCCACTTCGATCACATTGGTGTCGCTGTCGAAATTCATGTCCCACACCTGGGAAGCGATCAGCGACTTGGGCAGAACTTCACCCTGACGTCGCAGGAGCATTTCCAGCAGGGCGAATTCCTTGGCGGTCAGGTCGATGCGCTGACCGTTGCGTTCGACCCGGCGACGAATCAGATCCAGACGCAAGTCGGCCAGTTGCAGGCTGGTTTCCTGAGGCGTGGCACTGCCGCGACGCAGCAGACTGCGAACCCGCGCCAGCAGTTCGGAGAAGGCGAACGGCTTGACCAGATAGTCGTCGGCACCCAGTTCCAGGCCGTGAACCCTGTCCTCCACGGCGTCTCGCGCTGTAAGAAACAGTACTGGTGTGTCGAGGCCCGCACCGCGCACTGCTTGCAGAATCTGCCAACCATCGCGACCGGGCAGCATCACATCGAGGATCAACAAGGCGTAATCGCCGCTCAACGCCAGTTGCTGGCCGGTGCTGCCATCGGCCGCCAGTTCGGTGGTGAAACCGGCCTCGGTCAGGCCCTGACGCAGGTAATGGCCAGTTTTCGGTTGGTCTTCGACAATCAGCAGTTTCATGGGCGACTCGGGCAGTTGGAACGGTGCGTTATACCGTGGGCGGCGGCGAGACAGGCCAACCTGACAAAGTTGTAATCTGCCTGTCAGGTGGCTGGCAGAGCCCGCGGGTTAAGTTTCCCACAAGCTGAACCTCATCTTGTTGGAGTGCGACTATGTTTTTGCAAAATCGTCTGGTACTGACCGCTTGCTTGCTGACTCTGAGCTTGGGACTGGAGGCTTCGCCGGCGCATTCCTACGACTTCGGTCAACCGGCGGCAGCGACCAATGCTACCCGTAGCGTTGAAGTGGTGATGGGCGATATGTCCTTCACTTCCAAGGCGATTGATATCAAGGCCGGAGAAACCGTGCGTTTTGTACTGGTGAATAAAGGCCAGTTACTGCACGAATTCAACCTCGGCGACGCGGCGATGCATGCCCGGCATCAGCAGGAAATGCTCCAGATGCAGCAAAGCGGCATGCTGATGCCTACAGGCATGAAGGCCATGGACCACGGCTCCATGGCCACAATGGACCATTCCTCCAAAGGGCATGGGATGAAACACGATGATCCGAACAGTGTGCTGGTGGAGCCGGGCAAAACCGCCGAGCTGACCTGGACCTTTACCAAGGCCACCAACCTGGAATTTGCCTGCAATATCCCCGGTCACTATCAGGCCGGTATGGTCGGCAAACTGACAGTCAGTCAGTAAGCACTCAAAGGCGGGAGCAAAGGCTGGTAGAATCCGCTGATTCTTCAGTCAGGTTTCCGTCATGCATCCCGCAGCCGAACATTCGCCGCTGGGCAAGTCCAGCGAATACATCGCCACCTACACGCCGTCCCTGCTGTTCCCGATCCCGCGCACCGCGAAATGGGCCGAGCTGGGCCTGACGGCTGAAACCCTGCCGTACAAGGGCGTGGACTTCTGGAACTGCTTCGAGCTGTCGTGGCTGTTGCCGTCCGGCAAGCCCGTGGTGGCGATTGGCGAATTCAGCATTGCGGCGGATTCGCCGAACATCATCGAATCGAAGTCGTTCAAGCTGTACCTCAACTCGCTGAACCAAACAGCGTTTGCCGACACCGCAAGCCTTGAAGCGACGCTGGCAAAAGACCTTTCGACCGCAGCCGGCAAACCGGTGGGCGTGCGGATTCGCAGCCTGAAAGATGTTGAGGCGGAAGGCGTCGTGGCGTTGCCGGGTGTGTGTATCGATGAGCTGGATATCAGCGTCAGCAACTACGAGCATCCGCGTCCGGAACTGCTGCGGTGCAATGAGTCGCTCATTATTGAAGAGTGCGTACACAGCCATTTGCTCAAATCCAACTGCCCGGTCACCAGTCAGCCGGATTGGGGCAGCGTAGCGGTGGAGTATCGCGGCGCGGCGCTGGACCATGCGAGTTTGCTGGAATACATCGTGAGCTTCCGTCAGCACTCGGACTTCCATGAGCAGTGCGTGGAGCGGATTTTCCTCGACCTGCAACGGTTGCTCAAGCCAGAGAAGCTGACGGTGTATGCACGGTATGTGCGTCGTGGCGGGCTGGACATCAACCCGTATCGCAGCACGGAAGAAGTGCAATTGCCGAACCATCGGCTGGTTCGTCAGTAAAGCTCCAATGTGGGAGCGGGCTTGCTCGCGAAGACGTGGGCACATTCAACATGAAAGTGCCTGCTAGACCGCTTTCGCGAGCAAGCCCGCTCCCACAAGGGATTGCATTTCAGGTCGCAGGCATTAAAAAGCCCCGCTATCGATAGCAGGGCTTTTTTGTATCTGGCGGGTTCAGATCCCCATGTTGCCCAACGCTTGCACGATGTTGCGCAAGGTGCCAGCAAGGGTCGGGTGTTCAAGTTCGAAGCGCTCGACGGCCAGGTTCACATTGTCGGCGAGGTTGGTGTCCTGGGTTTTGGTTTCGAGTTCAAGTTCCAGTTCGATCTGTTGCATCAGCGCGTGCAGGTCAGCGCGCTCGGCTTCGGTAAGCGGTGGATTCTGTTCCAATTGCTCGCGCAGTTTGTTGAGCTGTTCTTGCAGTTCGCGGGCAGGCATGGCGTTCTTCCTTTTATCGATAGGCACTGGCATAGACCGCAGCGGCGCGCCAAAGGTCTACGGCTGACCTTTAGATTAATCCACTCCCGGGCAACCTGCATGATCTCGATCAGGGCTTCTCACCCTTGAGCCGGCGCAGGCTGATATCGGCCAGGCAGGTGTCGAGTTCGCCCAGATGATCGATTACCGAATGCACGCCCAGGCCGAACAACTGCATTGTCGCCTTGCCGCGCAGATGTTCCCGTTCCTTTTGGCTTAAGACCTGCCATTCGCTGGGGGCCAGCCCGCACAGCGAGCCGCAGGACGCCAGGCCAATGGTCCACAACCCGGCATTCAGGCCCGATTGCAGGAGTCGCGGTTCGCCGCTGACCAGCACACAACCGTCCAGACGTTCGACATTCAACGCCATCAAGGCTTGCCAACAGGCGTTCGGGGCTGGCCATGGATTGATTGTTGCCAGGTGTTGCGAAGGTTTGATCCATTCCGGGAGTGCCCCGGCCAGAGAGTGGCTGAGGGCGGGGGGCAGTTCATCGAGCCAGGCGCAAGGAATCTGTTGGCGCTGCAAGCTGGACAGGCTGTCCAGAGCGCCAAGCGTGACTTCGGCATGCTCGGCAGTCAGTGTGCCACCTTGGCGAGTACGTGCGCCGAAATCCACCAGGCATCCGCTGAGGCCGAAAAGTACCGCGGTCAGGCTGGGGGCGATGAGAGGCGTGGTTTCGGCGCGTGGCATATCAACATCCTTGAAATAGTAACAAGGCTATTCGTGGACGGTGACAGTTGAGTGACACTGATGTGAATCGCTTCCAGCCAGGAGAATCATCCGGAGGCCATCGCGCACGATGCTGCCTAAACCGGGTTTTCCGTCATATACTAGCGGCCTTTGCGCCTGGGCCAAGCCCCCGCGCCAGTACGAATCCAAGGAGTTTCTCTATGCGCTGGAGCAATCAGCTCGTTCAGCTTTGTATGTGTGCCAGTGTATTGCTGGCTCCGTTCGCGGCCCAGGCGGCCACGGAAGAAGACCCTTGGGAAAGCATTAACCGCCCGATCTACAAGTTCAACGATTTTGTCGACACTTACGCACTGAAGCCATTGGCTCAGGGCTATCAATTCGTCACGCCGCAGTTTCTGGAAGATGGCATCCACAACATGTTTCGCAACGTCGGCGACGTGACCAACCTCGCCAACGACGTGTTGCAAGCCAAGCCCGCTGCGGCAGGCGTCGATACCGCGCGTTTGATCTTCAACACCACCTTCGGCCTGCTGGGCTTCTTCGACGTGGGCACTCAGATGGGCCTGCATCGCAATGATGAAGACTTCGGCCAGACCCTCGGTTACTGGGGCGTGGGCAGCGGCCCATACTTGATGCTGCCGCTGCTGGGTCCAAGCACCTTGCGTGATGCGCCTTCCAAGTATGTCGACGGCTATACCGGCCCGTACCGCTACATCCACGACGTGCCGGTGCGTAATTCGATCTTCGGCCTGAACATCGTCGACGCCCGCGCCAACCTGCTGTCGGCCGAGAAGCTGGTCAGCGGCGACAAATACACCTTTATTCGCAATGCGTACCTGCAAAATCGCGAATTCAAGGTCAAGGACGGCCAGGTCGAAGACGATTTTTAATCTCGACCGGTAAAACGAAGAAGGCGGCCATTTGGCCCAATGTCAGTCAGTTCAGGCGCCATCCATGTGGGAGCGGGCTTGCTCGCGAAGACGGCGGCACAGTCAACATTGATGTCGCCTGATACACCGCTTTCGCGAGCAAGCCCGCTCCCACAGGTTCCGCGCCTTAACTGACGGGTGTTGGCCATCTGGCCGCCTTCTTTCGTTTGGCTTGCTGGTAAATTCGGGGCTATTTCATTTTCAGGATTGTAAGCCCGAGTTTCTGATTGGAACCCTCCTGTGTTTTCACCCACACCACTTCGGTATCGGCCTCAAGGCCTTTGAGCGCTGCATGATCGGAATCAATCCGCACGCTGAGATGGTCACCGACCTTGAATAAGCGGGGCGCCTCAACTTGCATGCCACTGCTGGAAAGGTCGATGCAGACGGCTGGCACCTCGTCGCCTTCATGAATCAGCGCCACATCGGCATCGACCCGCATGCGGATGAAATCGCGCTTTTCGCTGTAGTCCCGATCAGTTTGGCTCATGGGCTCGATCCTTCCTTTGGGTTACGGTTTTGCCTGTTCTTATAACTCCCGGTGATTTGACAAGTAAAGACGTCAAGCGACCATCGGCGTGAGCTTGAAACGCCTCGCGGATGGGAGTACCGTCTGCGCCTTAGAAGGGCACCTTTGGTGTACCTGTAAGTAGGGCTAACGCTCGAAAACGGTGCGGCAGAGAGGCTAGAAAGCGAATCCAGTAGTGTGTGCGGGGCCAATGCCCAGCCTGCTACGCCAACCTAATTCTGGCGCCGTTTGCCCACATGCCAAAAACCAGTGCCACGCTGCTGATAATCGATGATGACGAAGTAGTGCGCGCGAGCCTCGCGGCCTACTTGGAAGACAGTGGTTTCAGTGTCCTGCAGGCCAGCAACGGCCAGCAGGGTCTTCAGGTATTCGAGCAAGACAAGCCCGACTTGGTCATCTGCGATCTGCGCATGCCGCAGATGGGCGGACTCGAACTCATTCGCCAGGTCACCGAGCTGTCGCCGCAAACCCCGGTGATCGTGGTGTCGGGCGCGGGCGTGATGAACGACGCGGTCGAGGCCCTGCGCCTGGGCGCGGCGGACTATCTGATCAAGCCTCTTGAAGATCTGGCCGTGCTCGAGCACTCCGTGCGCCGGGCCCTGGATCGTGCGCGCCTGCTGCTGGAAAACCAGCGCTATCGCGAGAAGCTGGAAAAGGCCAACCGCGAGCTCGAAGCCAGCCTGAACCTGCTCCAGGAAGACCAGAACGCCGGTCGCCAGGTGCAGATGAACATGCTGCCGGTCAGCCCCTGGAGCATCAACGAGTTCCAGTTTGCACACCAGATCATTCCGTCGTTGTACCTGTCGGGCGATTTCGTCGACTACTTTCGGGTCGATGAGCGTCGGGTAGCGTTTTACCTGGCGGACGTTTCCGGCCATGGCGCCTCTTCAGCCTTCGTTACCGTGCTGCTGAAGTTCATGACCACGCGCTTGCTGTTCGAATCCAAGCGCAACGGCACATTGCCGGAGTTCAAGCCTTCAGAGGTTCTTGGTCATATCAACCGGGGCCTGATCAGTTGTAAGCTGGGTAAACACGTCACAATGGTCGGTGGAGTCATCGACGAGGAGACCGGTTTGTTGACCTATAGCATCGGCGGTCATCTGCCGTTGCCTGTGTTGTACACGCCAGACAGTGTTCGTTACCTGGAAGGGCGCGGTCTGCCGGTGGGCCTCTTCAATGAAGCCAGCTACGAAGACCACGTACTGGAATTGCCACCAGTGTTCAGCCTGACGCTGATGTCTGATGGCATTTTGGACCTTTTGCCAGAACCCACACTCAAAGATAAAGAAGCTGCTTTGCCTCAACGGGTGAAGGCAGCGGGCGGCAGCCTGGATGGTCTGCGCCAGGTTTTTGGATTGGCCACGCTAGGGGAGATGCCGGATGATATCGCCCTGTTGGTGTTGAGCAGGAATCTTTAATGAGTACCGGTAGAATCCAGTTCGCCGAGCAGGATGGCACCTTCGTCCTGAAGTTCGTCGGTGAAGTTCGCCTGACCCTGTGTTCGGCGTTGGATGCGACTATTGAGCGGATCTTCACCGCGTTGAATTTCAACGCCATCGTGATCGATCTGACCGAAACCCGCAGCATCGACAGCACCACCCTGGGCCTGCTGGCCAAACTGTCGATCCTGTCGCGGCAAAAGGTCGGCCTGCTGCCGACCGTCGTCACCACCCACGAAGACATCACCCGTTTGCTGCAGTCCATGGGCTTTGAGCAGGTGTTCAACATCGTTGATCGCCCAATCCCATGCCCTGAATGCCTGACCGACCTGCCAGACCAGGATCAGTCCGAAGAAGTGGTGCGCGTCAAAGTCCTCGAAGCGCACAAAATCCTCATGGGCCTGAACGACTCCAACCGTGAGGCGTTCCATGACCTGGTGAATGCGCTGGAGCGGCACTGATTCCCCTGAAACGGTGTGGGTCGGTCTGATCCCACACTAGCCCCGCGTAAACTCACCATCCCGACCCACTACGAATCCCTGTAGGAGCGAGGCTTGCCCGCGAAGGCGCCATAACGATCACCACATCCCCCAGCGCGAAGCCTATTCAATCTCCAACATCAATGTCTAGTCCTGAAATAGGTTTACACCTGTTTCACCCTAACGCCCGATGCACCGCATCGGGCGTTTTGTATTTCAAAGACAGATGCGGTCGCTCACCGTTATAGATCGATACCGACTCACTCACCATCTTCTTCGCCTGCGTTAGATCCTGTGGCCTCTCGAGCAAAAGCTCTGTCTTCAATATTCCGTTGACCCGCTCCGCCAAGGCGTTTTGGTAGCAGTCATAGCCGTCCGTCATTGAACACCTGATGCCGTGTTTCGCGTGCAGTTCCTGGTACATCCCCGAGCAATACTGGCTGCCTCTATCCGAGTGATGAACCAGCGACTGCTCCGTTCGACGGTGCTTTACCGCCCGGCGCAGTGCGTGTGCTACCGACTCGGTGTGCAGGCTTTCATGGACGTGATAGCCCACGATCTTTCGCGAAAAGGCATCCGTCACCAGGCTCAGATAGGCCACACCCTCCTGCGTTGGCAAATAGGTGATGTCAGCCACCCAGACTTGTTCCGGGCCGCTTGGAACAACCTGATCAGGACCTGGCTTGAGCAGGTTCGGATGGCGTCGGAAGCGATGATGGCTGTCAGTCGTCTTGTGATAAGCCCGCTTGCGAGCCACCAATAAACGTCTTTCCCGCAGGATCGAAAACAGCCGATCTCGACCCACTTGCAGCTCAAGTTGAGGCTGGCAATGCAGCAAATAATGCAGCTTTCGGGTGCCCAAACGCGGCTGCCGCTGACGTTTTTGCTGAACGAAATCGGCAACCTTCTGATCCAGAACCAGACGAGCAGCGTAGGCGCGATTGCGTTTGTAGTAAGCCTGTCGGCTTATCCCCATGAACTGGCAAGCCCTGCTGATGCTCAGGTTTTGGATTCGTTTTTGCGCGAGGACTTGCCGGGACGCTTTTTTACGACAGAGAGACCGTAGTCATTTTTCAAAACATCCACGACCGCCTCGAAAAACTGCGCTTTCTGATTGGACAGCGCCAACTGTTCTTCAAGCTCTTTGATGCGTTGCTCTGGCGTTAATGGTCGGTTTTTGTCGGGCATAGACCCCATCCTCGGCGAGCCAATGTATGTGCCTGGGCTCCAATCCTGCCGACCATGCTTGCGTAACCACGTCAGAACGGTCGTTTTGCCTTGAATCCCGTAGCGCTCCTGAGCCTCTTTATAACTCAGCTCGCCTTTTTCGACCTGATCGACGACCGACAATTTAAAGGTCAGCGTGTAGTCGCGCTGACTACGCCTTTTTGCTGATTTCATTACGTCCTCCTGAAAAACGGATCAGAAGGTGTAAACCTTATTCAGGACGGGACACAACGCACAAAAAAGGGCGAACCCGCTAAGGTTCGCCCTTTTTGCACAGCTTCGAACTAGATCAAAGCTTGGCCTGCAACAACGCCTCAAGCTTCTCCTGATCCCGAGCAAACTGACGAATCCCCTCAGCCAGCTTTTCGGTCGCCATCGCATCCTCATTGGACAACCAACGGAACTGCGCTTCATTCAGGCTCAGACGCGCCTCGCCAGCATGCCCCGGCGCCAATTTGCGCTCCAGCTTACCAGTATCCGCCGCCAGCTTCTCCAGCAGATCCGGGCTGATGGTCAACCGATCACAACCGGCCAACTGCTCGATCTGATTCAGATTACGGAAGCTCGCACCCATGACCACAGTCTTGTAGTCATTGGCCTTGTAGTAGTTGTAGATGCGCGTCACCGACTGCACGCCCGGATCATCCGCGCCGGTGTAGTCGTTGCCGGTGGCCTTCTTGTACCAGTCGTAGATACGGCCAACGAACGGCGAAATCAGGAAAACCCCAGCGTCAGCACAAGCCGCAGCCTGAGCGAAAGAGAACAGCAAGGTCAGGTTGGTCTGGATGCCTTCCTTTTCCAGCTTCTCGGCAGCGCGGATACCTTCCCAGGTCGAAGCGATCTTGATCAGCACACGGTCACGGCCAACGCCGGCCTTGTCGTACAGGTCGATCAGACGGTGCGCACGCTTCAATACGGCGTCAGTGTCGAACGACAGGCGCGCATCCACCTCAGTGGAAATACGGCCCGGTACAACCTTCAGAATCTCTTGCCCTACCGCAACGCCAAAACGGTCGCTGGCCAGGCCCACATCGCCCTTGCAGTCGTGAACGCAAGCGTTCAGCAACTCGGCATAAGCGGGAATGGCCGCCGCTTTGAGCAGCAGGGAAGGGTTGGTGGTAGCGTCCACCGGTTTAACGCGAGCGATTGCTTCGAAGTCGCCGGTGTCGGCAACCACGGTGGTCATTTGTTTGAGTTGTTCCAGCTTGGAAGTCATGAGCGTGCTCTGTCCTATGGGTCTAATGACATTACCCGAGCGCTTGCAGCCACTCAAGGGCGCGTACGTGTATCGATAGCCCCAGCGGCAACATCCTGAAAACGGATGTTTGAAAGGCGGGGCGTGGTATCGGTAGATACGATGCTGAAATGGGGGACAGGTTCAACGCAGGTGACGGTTAGCGCCCCTCCAGCAACTCCGCAGCCTGATCCAGCAACGCCAAAGGCTCTTTGGCTTTATGAATATCCACCGACAACAACTGCCGAAACTTCCGCGCCCCCGGAAACCCGGTGCCCAGCCCCAGCACATGCCGGGTGATATGGTGCATCGACCCACCCGCCAGCAGATGCTCGGCGATATAAGGCCGCAATTGCGCCAGCGCCTCGGCCCGGCTGATCACCGGCGCCTTGCTGCCGAACAGCTGTTGATCCACCTCAGCCATCACATAAGGATTGTGATACGCCTCACGGCCCAGCATCACGCCGTCAAACGTCTGCAAATGCTCGTGACAAGCCTCCAGCGTCTTGATTCCGCCATTGAGAATAATCTCCAACTCTGGAAAATCCGTTTTCAACCGCGCCGCCACGTCATAGCGCAGAGGTGGAATGTCACGGTTCTCCTTCGGCGACAGCCCCTCCAGAATCGCAATCCGCGCATGCACGGTAAAACTCGTGCACCCGGCATCCCGAACCGTGCCGACGAAATCACACAACTCCTCGTAACTGTCCCGCCCATTAATCCCGATCCGATGCTTCACCGTCACCGGAATCGACACCGCATCACGCATCGCCTTCACACAATCGGCCACCAACTGCGGATGCCCCATCAGGCACGCGCCGATCATATTGTTCTGCACCCGATCACTTGGGCAGCCGACGTTTAGGTTTACCTCGTCGTAGCCATGGTCCTGGGCCATGCGTGCGCAGGCTGCCAGGTCCAGCGGGACACTGCCGCCGAGTTGCAGGGCGAGCGGGTGTTCGGCTTCGTTGTGACGCAGGAAGCGGTCATGGTCGCCGTTGAGGAGCGCGCCGGTGGTGACCATTTCGGTGTAGAGGAGGGCGTGCTTGGAGAGCAGGCGCAGGAAGAAGCGGCAGTGGCGATCGGTCCAATCCATCATCGGCGCCACGCTGAAGCGGCGAGACGGCTCGGAACGGGCTTGGTTAGTGTTTACGGGCGCTTCAGGCTTTTCGAAATTCATTGATACTGATCTTTTATACAGCGGTTTTTACCCATTTTTCCTTGTTTTTCGAAGTCGGTTGCTACAATGTAGCAAGCGAACTCAGCAATGTAGCAACTGGAAATGGGCACGATCACATCGCGCAAGCGCAAGGACAACTCGACGGCCTATACGGCGCAAATACGGATCAATCGGGACGGGAAGACAGTTTATCAGGAAAGCCAGACCTTCGACCGCAAGCAGGTCGCCCAGGCCTGGATCAAGCGTCGGGAGACGGAGCTGGCGGAACCTGGTGGCATCGAGCGCGCGAATCGCAAGGGTGTGACGGTCAAGAAGATGATCGAGCAGTACCTGGAGGAATACGAAAAGATCCGTCCGCTGGGCAAGACCAAGAACGCCACGCTGAACGCGATCAAGGACACTTGGTTGGGTGAGCTCGACGACTCGGCGCTGACCAGTCAGAAGCTGGTGGAGTTCGCGCAGTGGCGGATGAGCAAAGAGGGCGGCGGCGTGCAGGCGCAGACGGTCGGCAATGATTTGTCGCACTTGGGTGCGGTGCTGTCTGTGGCGCGGCCGGCCTGGGGTTACGAGGTCGATCCACTGGCAATGCCAGACGCCCGTAAGGTGTTGCGCAAACTCGGCATGGTGAGCAAGAGCAAGGAGCGCAATCGCCGACCTACCCCGGAAGAGCTGGATAAACTAATGAAGCACTTTTTCGAGATGCAGGTGCGCCGGCCGGGCTCGATTCACATGCCGAAGATAATCGCTTTTGCAATCTTCTCGACACGCCGTCAGGAGGAGATCACGCGGATTCGTTGGGACGATCTCGACTGCGCGCGGCAGGCCGTCCTGGTGCGGGATATGAAGAACCCCGGGCAGAAGATTGGTAATAACGTGTGGTGTCATGTGCCTGATGAGGCGTGGGCGATTTTGCATACCATGCCTAGGGTTGCTGACGTGATTTTTCCCTATAATGCCAAATCAGTTTCTGCTTCGTTTACAAGAGCTTGTTTATTTTTGGGCATCAACGATCTACATTTCCATGATTTGAGGCACGATGGGGTGAGTCGACTTTTTGAAATAGGTTGGGACATTCCGAGAGTTTCGAGTGTATCTGGCCATAGGGATTGGAACTCTCTGAGGCGTTATACGCATCTTAAAGGGAGCGGCGACTGCTACAAAGGACTCGAGTGGATGAAACGATTGGTTGTGATATAGATAAAAATTGATACTTGTACCGATACAGGTGGGCGCGAGTTTATTGTAATGCCACTTGTGTATGCGTCGTAGAAAATACCCGCTTTAACAAGAGCAGGTGATGGGTAATTTTTATATGCAAATGGAGATGCGAAATGCGAATGAAGTTGGATGTAAATAATTTGCCTCACCCTTTGCTTGAATATTTCGAGTTGCGTGGGGTAAATAAGTATAAGCAGCTGACATTGGGAATGGCCAGCTCAATAAAAATTGTAGCTGCGGAAAATGGGACTGGTAAAACAACGTTGCTGAATGCACTTTATGCAGTGCTGTCAAAAAAACTTGCAAAGCTTTCTATAATCGATTTTTCCGAGCTTGTAATTAAGTTTAAAGATCTTGATATGTTGGTTGTGTCAAAAAAAGACCTGTTTGCTACAAACTTGAAATCGCAGGAAAACTCGGCGTTTGATGAGCTGTTGGAGTTTGGTCTCAAGGTTCAAGATATAAATTATATTTTCTCAAAGTATAGTCACACCGATTATGAGGGGCTCCGCTTGGAGGAGGCCTATAATCGAGTATATCTGAACGGTCCGTATGATCAGGAAGATACAGAAGATCTGTTTGTGCGTGCAATGCCCAGAATTGAAAGTAATGCCGCTTATCAAACATTGGTTTCATACGTGGATCAAGGTTTAGATGGCGTGGAAGTATTATATTTACCTACTTTCAGGCGTATTGAGGCAGAGTTCTCTGAATTTAACTTTCGGAAAAGTCGTAGAAATAGGTTTCCTGTATTTGAATTGGACTCCAAGACTGACGACACTCTAATCTGGTTCGGAATGGCTGATGTTGAAGAGCGGCTGGAAGTTATTAGAGATAGGATTAAAGCTCAAACATTTGACGCCTATTCTCGTTTGAGTGTTAAATCACTTGAAGACCTGTTGTCCCCCACTACGAAATCTCCTCCGTCAATAGCTGTCGAAGATAAAGCTCTCCATACTCAGCTGACTTTAGTTCTTACTCGTTTGGGTGAAGCTCAAGGAGCTACGGCCGAGAAGCTTTGGAGTCTGATTAAGAGTGGCGAAATCAATAAGACTAATTATGATAGTCTTCGATCCTACTTGTTTCAGATGTTGGATATTTATACGCAAACTCAAGCGGATGAACAATCTATTGAAGGATTTGCTCAAGTCATCAATAACTATTGGGAAACTTCTGCGTTTGAAACAAGTTCCAAGCCTGAAAAGAGGGTTGTATTTGATAAGCTGGCATTGTCAGTTGATGTGAGAATTCCTTATAGTGTCGATCCTTTAAGTTTGAATGATTTGTCGTCAGGTGAAAAGCAGATTGTATCTATTTTTGCTAGATTGCATTTGAGTCCTGGTAATCGGTATATAGTATTAATAGACGAGCCTGAACTGTCTCTGTCTTTAGCATGGCAGCGACTGTTTTTGATGGATATACTTTCTGCGCCAAGTTGCAGTCAGCTAATTGCTATCACTCACTCTCCATTTATTTTTGATAACGACCTTGATCCATTTGCTGAGCCGTTGTTAGTAAAATATGAGAGGCCGCAGGAATGAGTATGGTCGAGCTGTCTCAGCAAACACGCGGAGCGGGCTTAATTGACTCTATGCGAAAAGCCCGTGAAATTCCCCAGGTTGTCTTGCAGCAATATAGTAGTATCAGAAGCAAAGGGGAGAACTCCTTAATATGTGTATTTGAAGGTAATGATGATCTTCCATATTACGGAACTGTATTTAGATTGGTGGCGAACGATCATACGTTTGCTCCAATTCTTTCCAAGGGGAAAGAGCAACTTTTAGCGTTTAGACAGCTGCTGACAAAAAGGGAGCTTAACGACCCTAATATTGCTTACTTCATAGATCGGGATTTTGATGGTTTCAAGGGTTATCCTGAGGGCGATGATGTCTATTGCACCGATGGCTACTCAATTGAGAATCAGATGGTTGGCCCTGACGTTCTCTATGACTTGTTAGGCTCCGAGTATAAGTGTGAGGCCAGTAATGATAGTGCTTGCGTTGATGCTATTGTTCAGCATTATGGCGCCAGACTTAATGAGTTCGTTGATGTTATGCGACCTGTTAATCAAATAATTTACTATGCTCGCAAAAATAAAATTCCCTTGTCTGGGATTGAAAATAAAATTCGTAAGTATTTGAAGTTTGAAGATGATGCTGTGGTCGCCACAGATAATGATGTTTTTGAACTTGTAGGATGGCCTGAGTTTATTGATTATTCTAGCGTGGACTTTAATGATCAAGCTTTTTTGGAGTTAGACCCCATAATTGACTGGAGGGGTAAATTTCTTTTCGGATTTTTCGTGGAGATGCTCACTTATTATAAAGCTGATCGCACGTCGGAGCAGCCTAAGCATTTTGGAAGCAAGATTGGAGTTAAGTTTGATCCTCGAGGTGAGTCAGTTAGGGTTTTTGCGGTATTAGCACCCGTGCCAGATGCGCTCAGACGCTTCATTCTTCGGTTGCCAGGGAGGATGGGGAGTCAATAAAATTTATTGATTTTTTAAAGTTGCAGTGAAAGCGGGACTGAAAGTCCCGTTTTTGCTATTAGGATATAATTTTCCTTTGCTCTTTTATTGCTTTTTCTCGTTGTTGATCAATGTATTCGGCGAGGTCTTTGATGTGAACTCCTAGCGCCGCTTTTTGGCTGTTAGTGCCAAGGCGAGTGATGGGTATGTTTATCTCGCCGGAAGATTGTTTCGCTTTAAATTTTTCGACAGTAAGATTCATATAGTCCGAACATACTCGGTCTAGTGGAATTACTGCCTTCCCATCATATTGGGCTATTAGTAAAAAAAAAGTATTCATGTATCACTTTCCGGTGTTAGTGGTCCAAGAGAAGCCGCTGTAGCCAAAATGCGGTATACCTCGATAGGGCCCGCCGGGATTCTTGGCGGGGTGTTGCAGTGGTTTTAGCTCAGATTGAAGCTGCCAATGGTCAGCTTCGCGCCGCCGCCGATTTCCTGTTGAACGACATCCTTGAATTCTTGTGCGAGGTCTTCGCGCAGTTGCTCTTCGCCAATCCAGCGCAGGCGCAGCAGAGGCTTTTCACCGTCGGTGAGAACGGCAACGCGAAGGCGGATGATCTGGACCTTCAGCCCTGTGTCAGTAGGTTTCATGTGCTGTGCCTCTTTGAGTGCATGTTGTTCGCCCCTAGATGGCAGGGGCTACCGTTGAATCAGGCCGCTTGGGCATCGAGGAAGTCGGCCAGGTCGTGCAGGTAGACCACCCGTTTCGCGCGGGCCGAGTCGTGTAGGCGTTTCACAACCAGCGCGATGCGCCCGGCCTTGATCTCGTTCAGCAGGTAGCGGTCGGTGCGGATATGCGTGAAGTACTGTTCGCGTACTGCGGTCAGGGACGGGCAGGGCGTAGCGAACTGGCGTCGTAGTTGTTCTAGTGTGTTGCTCACGCTGCGTCCTCCCCGAACCCCTCCGGCTGGGACAGCAGCTTGAGGCGGATCAATTCAGCGAGGCCTTCTTTGCTTTTGCCGATGCCGGCGGCGCAGACGTGGCCATCTGCATCAGCTACTACGGCACCGAAGGGATATTCGGGCGAGTTGGTCGGGGTGACATAGGCGGTCTGGTCTTCGTGGATTACGTTGTTTACACAACGGAACACTTCAGCCAGTTCTGTGCTGAGCGCTGGCACGCTTTCCAGCAGCTGGACTGCTTCAGTCGAGGCCCCTAGGATCGTGGCGCGGCTTATCACGCCTGGGCAGCTCAGGTAGATCGGGATTAGCTTCAGGGCGCCGAGCGCTTGGGTATAGGCGTTGAGTTGATTGGTTTTCATGCGACGGCATCCTTTTTGGTAATGGTGATTCCCAGCTTCTTGGCCAGCCAATCCACGCCGTCTTTCTTCACCATCACCACGGAGTAGTGACGGCATTTGTTGAGAGACGGGATCAAGATGCTGCGTTGGTCCGAGTACAGGTGCCCTCGCTCTCGGTACTGGCTGGCGAGGTCACCACTGCTATTCAAAATGCCCAGTTCCCGCAGCCTTGTGCGGAAGGCGCGGGGCTTGAGGCCGAGCACTGCGGCCGTTTCGTTCAGGGTACGGTTCATGGCGCTGTCCTTAGGCTACGAGCAGTTTGCGAAGGCCATTAATTAAGGCTTCCGACTCGTCCAGCATTCGATGCATCTGTGTGGCCAAGTGCGCGAGCTCTGGGTTCGGTGCGGGCGGCTGCGCTGACTCGATTCGGCCATTGGCAATGTCCTGAATGAACTCCCTGAGGTGCAGGTGATTGGCTCGATCCGAACGCTTGAGCGTCAGGTGTCCGGAGTGACCACCGAAGTCGACGCTGATGACTGCGCTATCGTCGGTGAGCTCGACTTCGAAGCTCGCATGGATGGTTTGCTCTGGGCGCTGGAGTGGACACACAGCCGCACCACCCACCTGCAGGATGTTGTGTAGAAGTTCTTGCTTAGCGAGCGGAATCAGATAGTCATTCATGCTGCGTCACCGCCGAATGGGGCAGGTGCCTCATCAAGCGCAGCAATGTCGGCTGGCTTGATTGTGGCAATGCGGCCTTTTGAGGTGGTGATGACCAGAAGCCCGGTGCGGAGCTGGATTGTTTCAATTGCGGCGCGGCTGCTGCATGCTGAAGCATGTAGGTAGACCGGGCAGCGGGTTTTGCTGTGCTGTGTTTGCATGGCTCGTACTCTTTGGTGAGAGGTATACGATGCAGACGATACAAATACGTATTGATCCAGTCAATACGTGTTTGAATTGATTTTTGGATGGGCCACAAAAAACCCGCATGAAGCGGGCTTTGTTTAATTCCGTTACGTATTAAAAAATTTCGAGCTTCGAAAAGACGACTCCGCAAATTATCGCATCGGTTCCTAATTCGATAATGGGTTCCGGCCATGCGGGGTTCAAAGGTTTTAAGAACCGTCGATTTCCTTCCATCACCAACTGCTTAAACGTCGCCTCTTGGCTATCAACTAGTTTTGCGATGACCAACGAGCCATTCTCCGGATCTTTCGCTGGATCTACAAAAATGATGTCGCCATCTCGAAAGGATCGGCGTTCGTGTTGGTTAAACATCGAAAGCCCGCGCACTCGAAGGGCATAACTTTGGCTGCTATGCGATGCGGCGCAGGGAAGCCATATCTCAGCGTCATCAAGCGTTCGCACATCCTCAATTTCACACCAAGCGCCCGCTTGTACCCATGAAATCAATGGGACATATCCCTTGATAGCTGGTCCAGGTTCCACGTTGTATTCAGACGCAGATGAGCGCGTGGCCTGGTCAGCGGTTGGGTCTTTGTGTTCGCCTCCCTTCCAGAGCCAGTTGCTGCTGACCTTGAGAGCTTTGGCGATCTTTTCAACATTCTCATGACGCGGACTGGCTACTGCATTCGTCACGATTCTATGAATTGTTGGTTGCGGTACGCCAGAGCGCCGGCCAAGTTCGCCCTCGGATAACCCCATTTCCTGCATGCGTTGAGCGATGCGGTCACCAATCACTTTTCTCTGCCTTGATTCAAAAACGTATCGCCGATTGTATTGAATCAATCAATGCGTTTGTGTATTGTTTTGCTCAATGCGAAAGCGCATCGGTGAACAAGATGACTATCCAAGAAATGCTCGCGGAATTACTGCGGTCTGGGCTATCCCAACGGGTTATTGCAGATCGAGTAGGAACAACACAGCCGACTATTAATCGTGCCGCTAAAGGTGCAGATGTTCGGTATGTAACCGGAAAGGCCATTGAGAGCCTTTACACCCAAGAAAAAGAAGCGACTGACGTGAAGTCGGCTGCTTAAAAGGTGCCGGGCTGGGGCCTCTCACCAAAGAATCCCCCAGCCCGACTACGACGATACACAGCACATGCACATCGGTCGTGGTCGTAGGATAGGGTTTGCCCTGTCCTATGGCTACACCGTAAACAGGGGATTTACGGTTATGAGTCGCACAGATCTTTTGCCGGACGCTGGTCCGGTCCTTCCACTACGCCAGGCGATCTATCGCGCTGGTCGTGACTACAAGGGTGGAATTACCTCCCTTGCCTTTGACATGGTGTTGGACAACGACACCCTTCAGAAGAAACTCAAACTCGATGAAGAACGCCGCTGGCTGAACCCGGATGAGCTTGAGGAAGTAATCAGGCTGACCGGTGACTCGCGCTTGCTAGATGCATTGATGCGTCCAGCTGGTGCGGTCTGGTATCGACCAGTGCCGGTACCGGCTACACGCGATGCCCTGAAAGCCGTTGGCAAGTTGCTCGGCGAGACGGGGGAGTTCGTGGCAGCAATGCATGACGGCGCCGCCGATAACGTCTGGGAGCTTCACGAAGTCATTGACCTCGAAAAGCAGGGTATGGATGTGATCCGCGAAATCCTCGGCATCATGGCTGGTGCCCGTCAGGCGATGGAGGATCGCATCAATGGCTGACGATATCGATCGCGCAAACGACCAGGCGCAATACCTGCTCGACGTTGCCCTTCACCGCAGTCGTCGCGTGCCATCGAGCCGCGCCAGTGCGCAGTTCTGCGAGGACTGCGACGAACCTATCCCATTGCTTCGACAGCAGACGATTGAGGGTTGCGAAACCTGCGTCCACTGTCAGGGGGTGCGGGAGGCTCGGCGATGAGTGAACCGGCCAAAGGAATAGCCATCGCCACATGGGCAAAGCGTTACATCAATACTTTTGACCTCGCACTCGTATCCATTGAGCCAGGTGAAAAAGCCCCAAAAGGCATGGGGTGGAACAAACCGGGTGGCTATATCACCGACGCCGTCACGGCTGAGGCATTCTGGCAACGAAACCCAAATCACAACCTCGGCGTCGTGCTTGGGCCGAGTCGTGTCTGTTCGTTGGACGTTGATGACGTTCAATGGACACGGCACGTTCTATATGAGCTGCTGGGCCTCGATCTTGATGCGATGGCGGTGGTGTTCCCTACGATTGTCGGGAACCCGTTACGGTTCCGGGTGCTGTTCAAATTGCCGGAAGGCGTTGAGCTGACTCGGCATTCGCTTTCTTGGCCGAATGAAAATGACCCTGACGGTTCGATTTTCAAAGGGTTGATGGACAAGGCCAAGGCAGCGAAAGAGCAGGGTGATGGCGCTGGGGAAGCCGCAGCACGGGCGGAAGCTGATCCGTTCAAGCGCTTCACGGTGTTTGAATTGCGTGCTGGATTGGTGCAGGACGTATTCCCTCCGTCGATTCATCCGGGTACCGGCAAGCCTTACACCTGGAAAACCCCGCCGAATGCTACGGACGGTCTGCCGACGCTGACCAATGATCTGCTCGCCATCTGGCAAAACTGGGGCATCTTCAAACGCGATGCTGAGGCGGCGTGCCCCTGGGCGGTCGCGCCAACGAAGCCGCCGGCTAAGGTCATCAAGCGCCCAGCAACTGCGACAGGCAAGCGACCATCAGTGATCGACGAATTCAACCGTTGCCACGACGTTGAAGAGCTGCTGCGCACCCATGGGTATATCAAGCGGGGTAGCAAGTGGCTGTATCCTCAAAGCAGCACCGGTCTGCCTGGGGTGACGATCAGCGAGGGTAAGGTTTACTCGCACCACGGTGCTGATCCGCTCGCGAATGGGCATCAGAACGACGCCTTCGAAGTCTTCTGTTTGCTCAAGCACGGCGGCGATCAGTCAAAGGCGGTGAAGGACGCTGCGCGGGTGTTGGGTATGCCGCATTCAGCGCGACCGGAGCCGCGCGATCTTCCCCCGACCCCATCCGATGATTCGAGCGGGCCGAACCCTACAGCCGCCGACGCGGCCAGTGAGACCGCTCCTGCATCTGACGGGGGGGCGGGGGAGGTGCTTACGCTTGACCATTTGCTTCGTCGTTTCGCTTTGGTCGAGGGCACCACACACGTGTGGGACTGCGATCAGTCGCGAGTGATGAAGAAGTCTGCGTTCGAAGCGCGGGTTGGCAAGCCGCTGGCCAAAGCCTGGTTGGATGACATGGGCAAACGGCTGATCTCTGATGATCACGTCCGCGACATCGAGCAAACCCGTCGTATGGCGGGTAAGAAGGGTGGCGCTTTGGGTATGCCTCCTACCGATCGCTATGTGTACATCGATGGCACCAAGGACGTTTGGGACCGGGAGAAGAAGCGGCGCATTGCCGAAGGCGCGGTGAAGATGGCGCTGGGTGACACCTATCCGCTGTGGTTGAACAGCAGTGAGCGGCGCACGGTGGACGTCGAACATATCGTGTTTGATCCGACTATGACCAAAGACCCGGCGGTGTTTATCAATACCTTTGATGGCTTGCCGCTGGAGCCGGTTAGGGATGACGAAGCCTGCGCCAACCTGCGCTGGCTGATTTCATTCTTGTGCAACCACGACGAGGTAGCGGCCAATTGGCTGATTCGCTGGTTGGCGTATCCACTGCAGCATCTGGGCGCCAAGATGGATACCGCCGTTCTGATGCACTCAATCATGGAAGGCTCGGGTAAGAGCCTTCTGTTTGCTGATGCCCTAGGCATGCTTTACGGCCAGTACGCCGCGACGGTCGGTCAGACGCAGTTGGAAAGCAATTTCAACGCCTGGCAAAGCCGTAAGTTGTGGTCGGTGTTCGAAGAGGTAGTTAGCCGCGATCAGCGATACAACCAGGTAGGCAAGATCAAGCACCTGATCACGGGCAAAACAGTCCGGATGGAATCGAAGTTCATCAATGGCTGGGAAGAAGCCAACCATATGAACGCGGTTTTCCTAAGCAACGAGATTTTGCCGTGGCCGATTAGTGACAGTGACCGGCGCATGTTGGTGATGTGGCCCATGGAAACTTTGCCAGTCGATCGCCAAAAAGCGATCGGGCGGGAGCTGGAGCAGGGTGGTGTCGCGGCGCTGTACGGCTGGTTGTTGTCGATCGATCTGGGCGACTTCAACCAACGGACCCGACCGCCATCGACTGATGCTCGTGAGCGCCTGGTAGCCTTGAGTCGGGCTGGCTGGCAAACGTTCCTTCATCTGTGGAAGTACAGCGAACTGGGCCACGGTCTTTGGGGGCCGTGTCTGTCGACCGACCTCTATTCACTGTTCCTCGAATGGTGCCAGCGCAACAAAGAACACGTCATGAGTCAGACGAAATTCTCACTGTTCATCAGTTCCGAGGTGGATAAAACGCGGGCCATTCCCTGGACCGATGGCAACAACCGCCGCTTTGGCGCGTTCTTCTTTCCTTCTGATCCGGATGCTTCCCCGCCCCCATCACTGAAGGCGGCCGAGCTGGGCAAGCAGGTGGAAAATTGGCGGGCCAAGGCGAAGCTGGCGGGCTGGCATGTGGATAGCTGGGACCACATCAAGGCGGCTGCCGCATGACTATGCCTAAAAGTGTGTTGGGTGTGTCGGGTGTGTGTTGGGTTGATTTTGGATACCCCACACAGATTGGAACCTTCTATTCCGCTAGTTTTTGGGCGTTGTGTCGGGTGTGTTGGGTTTCACTACGCGTGCGCGCATGCATGACGTTATTCGTTCGGTTTCTGATGGATGATTTTTTTCTTCATGCGATGACGGAAATACCCAACAAACCCAACACACTCAACACAAACCAATCAAAACTATTGATTTATAAGGTTTTATCTGTGTTGGGTTTGTGTCGGGTTGGGTGTTTTTTGTGTCGGGTACGATTTGCAGGGGAGTGGGGCGATGATCGAGGAAGTTGAAGCGTTGATGCAGCATTGGGGCGCTCAGCACGGCCAGGTTGGCGACGGCGGCGGTTTGGGGAGTCCGATGGCGACAATTATGCAGTATGGCGGCTGCGCTCCCCGTGGTACTCCGGGGTCGCGAGATCTGATGATGTCGGCCGGTGGTGGTATGGATCATGCCAGTACCGAAGTTGCCGCTGCTGTTGCGCAGCTAGAACGGCAATCGGAGAAGGGCGCCCAGTTGGCTCTGTTGGCCCGCAATCGATACTTGGTTCAGCCTCCCATGACTGTGCGTGAGCAGCTTCGGTTGTTGCAGCTCGCCGAGGACGCTGACCGGACCTACAGGAACTGGGTGCATCGTTTGCATCAGCAGGTGTTGTTGATACTGACCGTTCGCAGCGCAACAACACGTGGGTGTGATCGTCGCAGTGGTACGGTGGAAACCAACTACACGCGGGCATCAATGAGCAGGCGAACGCGGGTCTGCTGATTGCCATTCGTCGATGTGGTTTGCCTCAAACATGAGTCAAAGTTGCGTCAAAGTTGCGTCGAGTCAAACAACCGAAAATGACCCCTTTTCGGTTTTTCCGGAGACGGGTAAAAAGTCCCCACGATGTGCGATTTGCGCCTGAGTCGCCGACTGAGCACGTGCTGTGCAGCTTCACCCGGCCTTCCCTAAGCCGGTCATCTAACCCCGCTTCGGCGGGGTTTTTATTTTCGGTGTACGGCGCAACCTATAAGGACAGAACATGACGAATGAGCAGCAAGCGCTGGCAGAGATGCCGATCTGGTTAGTGATCGTGCTGGCCCTGGTCGGTGGCGTGTCGGGCGAGATGTGGCGGGCCGACAAAGACGGTGCGCGAGGCTGGGCGTTGTTACGCCGCCTCGCCCTGCGGTCTGGCGCCTGTATCGTCTGCGGTGTATCAGCCATGATGCTGATGATCGGCGCCGGCATGTCGATCTGGACAGCCGGGGCCTTGGGTTGCCTGACCGCCATGGCCGGGGCAGATGTCGCCATCGGGTTGTACGAGCGATGGGCCGCCAAGCGCCTGGGCGTCAGCGAGACATCGGCAACTGGTGGCGAACAAGGGCAATGATGCGGCTGGAGATGCGCGACAACATCGACAAGATCGTGAAGGGCATGCGAGGGCTCAGCCGCAACAAGGTGCCCATTGCAGCGGCCAAGGCACTGACCTTCACCGCTGAGCGGGTGCAGATCGCAGAGAAAGCCGAGATAGCCCGGGTGTTTGATCGTCCCACTCGTTGGACGTTGAACTCGATCTATAAGCGAAGTGCCACAGCCACGCGGTTGTCCGCCCGCGTGTGGGTCAAGGACGAGGCCAGCTCGGGTGTTGCGGCCTCGAAGTACTTGCCGGTGCATATCGAGGGTGGCAATCGTCCGCACAAACGATTCGAGAAGGCGCTGATTCACTACGGCTTGATGCCAGCTGACATGTACGCAGTGCCAGGCAGACGCGCCCGAATGGATGGCAGCGGCAACATCAGTCGAGGGCAGATCGTTCAGATACTGTCGGCACTCGGTGCTGCTGAGCGTGTGTCAGGTTTCATGGCCAACCGCACGACTCGCAGTAAACGACGCAATCGCAATGCCCCCGACTACTTCGCTGGTCGCCCGGGCAACGGCACCGGCCCGTTGGGTATCTGGCAGCGCATCGGCAACGGTGCACGGCCCATCCTGATCTTCGTTAAGCGTCCGACCTACCGTCGTCGCTTCGACTTCTACGAGGTGGCCAACCGTGTCGCCGCTGCCGAGTTCGAACCGCTATTCCGCCGGGCATTGGCCCGCGAAATGGCTCGCGACTGAGGCCTTGGTGGACCTTTCAGCGTGTTTGCCCGGCTTTTGGCCGACTCAGGCACGGATCGAGGCCTCATCTCCTTTTTCAATGGGTCCTTTCGGCGACCTGGAGGAATGGGGTAATTCGAACCCCGATCTTTTTGCAGATTCAACCCGACATAGGGGGTTCCGCTTCCTAGTCCAGACCTTGGAGATGAGCATGCCAACACAGCGTGAAATCGCAGATCACCTGGACATGAGCGAGCGAAATGCTCGCGACGTGCTGAAGGGGATAGGCATCAGCGATTGGCAGTCATCCAGTTTGGACGTGATCCGGATCGCTTACATCCGCGACCTACGTGCGAAAGCGGCTGGGCGCGGAGGCAGCCAACTGGAAGAACTGAATGCGGTGCGGATCGATGAGGGGCGGGTCAAGGCAGCGAATGGTCGTCTGCTGTACCACGAAAAATTGCGGTCACTGATTCCCAGCATGGAAGCGGAACGCGTGCTGGCCGACTGGGCCGGCTTTGCCAACCGGGAATACCTGGGCGGCGTCGAACGACTTATTCAGGAAATCGAGAACGTGCAGAAACTCACGGTAGATCGATCTGTGGTGGCCAAAGTTGCTGGACCTACAACCGAGCGAATTGCAGGCTACGCGCGAAAACTTGGCGCGGAGCTTGTCGGCAGCAGCGGGGAAGTTCAACCCGCCGCGTGACGTACCGACAGCCGAGTACTTGAGCACCAAGTTTTACCTGCCCGCTGAAAGCGGGGTGCTGCATGGCCTCTATGACTTTCACTACACGCCCTATTTCCTCGGTGTTGCCGCCGCGCTGGACGATCCGCGTGTCAGCGAAGTGGACCTGATGAAGGCCGCGCAGATCGGCTGGACCTGGTTCCTGATCGGCTACCTGTTCAAGTTTGTCCAGTTCCTGCCTCGGCCAATCATGATCCTGTTTGCCAAGGAGAAGGACGGGAAGAACTTCCACGACGAAAAGCTCAAGCACGGGGTGACCGCGAACACCGAGATCAACAAGTTGATGCCGGTCGATACCAGCCGGACCTCCGGCAACCGGTGGGACCACAAAAGCTTCCCGGGTGGCTTCTTGAAGTTGGTGGCGTCGAACTCGCCCGGCAACGTCAAGTCGACCTCGTCCGTGGGGCTGTCGGTGGTCGAGGAACCGGACGACACCAGCGACGACGTGAAGGGGCAGGGTGACGCGATCGCCTTGCTCGAAGAGCGCGGCAAACGCTACCCCGGTTCGAAAATGCTGGTCGGCGGAACACCGGCGATCAAGGGGGCGAGCAAGACCGAAGCGCGTTTGGCGCAGACGGATTGCCGGGTATTGCCGATCATCTGTCACACCTGCGGCCAGGCCCATGTGTTGGACTTTGCTCACATCAAATACCTCGACATCGCCGAGGGGGCAGAGCCCCACGAAATCTATGGCCGTGCGGATCCTGAGACTGCCGGCTACGCCTGTCCGCACTGCGGTGAAATTTGGGACGACTACCAGCGCAAAGAGAACATCCGCAACACGGTGTTCAATGCGATCGAGGCGGGTGATCCGAACTGCGGCTGGGTACCGACCAAACCCTTTGCCGGGCGTGCCGGGTTCATCGAGCTGAACGAACTCTATGCCTGCCTGCCCGGTACCAGCCTGGCGGACATCGTGCGCGAACAACTCAACGCCGAGCACCGGGCGGAGATGGGGGACTTGTCGCTGCTGATCAAGTTCGTCAACCAGAAACAGGGTCGAGCTTACGAGTACAAATCGGATCTGCCCGAAGCCGACAAACTGGCGGAGCGGGCTGAAGACTATCCCGAACTGTTCGTGCCCATGGGCGGGTTGGTCCTGACGGCCGGCGTCGACGTCCAGCATGACCGGCTGGCAATCATCATCCGCGCGTGGGGCCGGGGCGAGGAGTCCTGGCTGGTTTATTGGGGCGAGATTCACGGTCAAGTGGTGTTGCCGGACCAGGGCGTTTGGCTTGACCTGGAGAAGCTGTTGTTTGCTCCGATTCCCCATGCCTGCGGCGCCAAGTTGAAGGTGCTGGCCGTCTCGCTGGACACCTCCGATGGCACCATCACCCAGGATGCCGCGTACGCATTTGTCCGTAAGCATCAGCAGCGTGGAGTGATGGCGATCAAGGGGGCGAGTGAGCGAGGCAACACCCGCGACGATGAGCGCAAGGAAATTTTCAGCGCGCCCCGGCAGGGGGTGGACACCGATAAGGAGCAAAAGGCCTCGAAGTACGGCCTGCGGCCTTACATCGTCGGCACGTCACGAGCCAAGGATCTGTGGATCGAAGGTCGGCTGCCGCTGACCGGCAATGGTCCTGGCCGAATGCACTTCTACAAGACGGTGCGGCCGGACTACTTCCGGCAGATCACCGCCGAAGTGAAGGCACCCAGTCGGCGGCATCACTACCGCAAAGTCTGGCAGAAGAAGGCCGGTGAGCCGAACGAAGGGACGGACTGCGAAACCTACGCGCTGCATGCGGCCCGGTCGTTGAAAACGCACCTGCTGAATGAACACGACTGGGCGGCGCTGGATGCGCAGATCCGGCAGGGCGGGTTGTTCGATTCGCCACCACCGGAACCCGAAGCTGAGCACGATCCCGAGCCCGCAACGGCACCGGAAAATCCGGCACCCACACCACCCGCTGAACCCAACGATCTCCCGCCTTCTGGCGGGAGAGTTGTTTCTGGGCGCCGCAGCGCAATGCGCGTGCTCTCTCAACGCAGGAATTAGACATGGCCATCACATTGGAACAAGCGCAGAACCAGCTGCAGGCCTGGCTCGACGCGAGCCTCAAGGTCAGCCAGAAACAGAGTTACCGTATCGGTACCCGCCAGCTCAATTACGCTGATGCGGCGGAGATCACCCGGATGATCGATTACTGGCAGGGGCAGGTTGATCGACTGTCCAGTGGCCGGCCTCGCGGCATTGTCCTGCGCGGGATCACACCGTTATGAGTCGCGCGCCGAAGGTGCCTGAGCCCACGTTGTTGGACCGGGCCATCAGTTGGTTCAGCCCCGAAAGCGGCGCCAAGCGTATGCAGGCGCGCATGACCATGACGGCGCTGGGTGGTTACAGCGGCGCCTCTAAACGCAAGCGCTCGCTCAGTGCCTGGCATGCGTCGGCTGGTAGTGCCGCCGCAGATCTGCTTCCGGATCTGCCGACGCTGCGGGAACGTTGCCGCGATCTGGAGCGTAACAACCCCATCGGCGGCGGTGCGATCAACACGGTCACCACCAAAACAGTGGGTACCGGCCTGGCACTCAAGTCGGTGGTCAATCGGCAGATCCTCGGTTGGGATGAAAATACCGCCCGCGAATGGCAGCGCAACACAGAGTCGTTGTTCAAGTCCTGGGCGGAAACCACGGCGTGCGACATCACCCGCGAACAAAATTTTTACGGGCTGCAGGATCTGGCCTGGCGTTCGGTGTTGAGCAGCGGTGACGTGTTTCCGCTGCTGACGCACAAGGAACGTCCGGGTCAGCATTATTCGGCGTGCATCCAGTTGATTGAGGCCGACCGGATCTGCAATCCGCAGGGCAAGGCCGACACGGAAACACTCACCGCCGGCATAGAACGAGACGCCGACGGCGAGCCGATCAAGGCGCACATCCTGCGCAGTCACCCTGGTGCTCTGGGTGTGAAAGAGCGGGTGTGGGATGAACGCCCATTCTTCAATGAGCGGGGTGGGCGGGCGTTGCTGCATTTGTACCGGCGTCGACGTGTGGGTCAACCGCGCGGCGTACCGTATCTCACTCCGGTGATCGAGAAACTCAAGCAGCTCGATCGCTACACCGATGCGGAGCTGGAAGCCGCCGTGGTGTCGGCGTTCTTCGCGGTGTTCATCAAGCCCGGGAACGGCGGCAATCTCAGCCCGCTGGCTTCAGCCGCGACCGGCAACACCCCGGTGGGCGGTGATCGCCCGGCCGGTCGTGAGTCGGGCGGCTGGGACGGTTCACTCAGTGGCGGCATCGTCGCCGAGCTGGACGATGGCGCCTCGATTGATACCGCCGCGCCGGGCCGTCCCAATCTGGCCTTTGATCCGTTCGTGTTGGCGATGCTGCGGCAGATCGGCATGGCCCTGGAGCTGCCGTATGAGGTGCTGATCAAGCACTTCACGGCCAGCTACACCGCCGCCCGTGCAGCGGTAATGGAAGCCTGGCAGTTCATCCGCGGTTGCCGCGACTTCCTTGGCAATGGCTTCTGTCAGCCGGTGTACGAGCACTGGCTGGAAGAAGCGGTCGCTCAAGGGGATGTCGATGCCCCCGGCTTTTTTGACCACCCGCTGTTGCGCTATGCCTACTGCGGCTCGTTGTGGGTCGGCGATGGTCCGGGGACGGTCGATCCGCTCAAGGACATCAACGCGGCCAAGGGGCGTGTCGATCTTGGCGTCAGCACGCTGGCCAAGGAATCGATGCTCTACGACGGCAGTGACTGGGAAGAAAACCACGAACAGCGCGCACTGGAAGTGAAGCGTCGGATGGAGGACGGCCTGTCGGCCACGCCGGCCTCACAGCCTGAAGATCAGCTGCCGCAAAACCCTGACTTATCCGAACGGACCTGACCATGACCGATAAACCAACCGACGCACCCCCCGTGCATCGGGTGACGGCGTTCGACCTGGTGTCGCGTGAACCCTGGGCCATTACCCCGGACATGCTCAACACCATTGCCGCCATCGCCCGGCGTGAACATGAAGGCCCCGAGGCGGTGGAGGCCCGTCAAGGTCGGCCCCTGCAGAACAGCCGCACGGTGACCCAGCGCGGCAACGTGGCGTTGGTGCCGGTCACCGGCCCGGTCTTTCGCTACGCCAACCTGTTCACCGCGTTGTCCGGCGCGACTTCGCTGGACGTTCTGGCGAAGGACTTCACCACGGCGGTGGATGACCCGCGAACCGAAAGCATCATCCTGGTGATGGACACGCCCGGCGGGCAGGCCAACGGCATTGCCGAGTTTGCGCAGATGATCCGCGCCTCTCCCAAACGGGTGGTCGCTTACGTCTCGGGCAATGCCGCCAGTGCGGGTTACTGGATGGCCTCGGCGGCGCACGAAATCGTCATGAGCCGCACCGGCGGCGTTGGCTCCATCGGCGCCGTGCTCAACATTCGTGCGAACAAGGATGACGGCAGCCTGGAGATTGTCAGCAGCCAGAGCCCCAACAAACGTCCGGACTTTACGACCGAGCAGGGCCGGGCGGTCGTGCAAAGCCATGTCGATCGATTGGCCGGCATCTTCATCGAGGACGTTGCGAGCTATCGCGGCGTGACCGTCGACGACGTCCTCGCCGATTTCGGCCAGGGCGACATGCGCATTGGTTCTGACGCCGTGGCGTTGGGCATGGCCGACCGCGAATCCACCCTGGAAAACCTAATTGCCGAACTCAATGGCAGCACTTTTGGAGATCGTTCCATGAGCACCACAACCACCAGCAAGCCCAACGACAGCGACAAGCCGCCGGTCATCGACCGCAACTACCTGGCCACCCACCATGCCGAGCTGCTCGCGACACTGGAGCACGACGCACACGCTGCCGGTGCCCGTGCAGAGTGCGATCGCATCAAGGGCGTCGAAGCCGCCGCGCTACCGGGTCACGAAGAGTTGATCGCCAGTCTCAAGTTCGATGGCGTCACCAGCGGGCCCGAGGCTTCTGCCCAGGTCATCGCGGCGGAGCGAGCCAAGCGTAGCAATGCCCTGGCCACGCTTCGCAGCGATGCCCCGGCGCCGGTCCCGAATGCCCCAGCACCCGCATCGGAACCGGTGGCAAAAACGGCTGAGGATCCAGATGCGCCGCTGGAAGAACGCGCCAAGGCGACTTGGGACAGTGACAAGGAAGTGCGTGCCGAATTCGGCACCTTCGAGGCCTATCACGGATATCGCCGGGCTGAGGACAAAGGCCTGATCAAGGTCTTGAAAAAGTAACTCGGCATTTAACCCTCACCCCCTCGGCTTTGGAGAACACCTATGCCTCTTACCCTCGACACCCCACGCTCCCATGAGATCGGGGATATCAACGAATTGCCCGTTGCAGCGGCCACGCAGATCTTCGAAGGCTCGGCGGTCGGGATCAACTCGGCGAACGGATTGGCTCGCCCCTTGGCCGCCGGTGATCTGTTTGCCGGTTTCGCTGATCGCAATGCCGACAACCGCCTGGGCGCAGCAGCTGCCCTGCGCGTGCGGCTACGTGAAGCCGGCAAGATCGAAGTGCCGATCACCGGGCTGGCCGTGACTGACATTGGCAAGCTGGTTTATGCCAGTGACAGCGGCACCTTTGCGCTCACCGCCGCCGGCAACAGTTTGATCGGCCATGTGCACCGTTTTGTCAGCGGTGGCGTGGGCATCGTCAAGTATGCCGCCCAGGCTATCCCGGCCGCGTAATCACGCGCCCATCCGTCACCTTCATCAGGAGAAACCCCCATGGGTGCTGAAGTACTTTCCAGCCGTGCCGTTATCGGCACTTTTTACGAACTGCTCGAGCAGAACACCGGGGCCAGCTGGATCGACTTCTTGTCGAACCTGTTCGATTCCGACCAGGCCAAAGAAACCTATCCGTGGATCGGTAGCGTTCCGACCTTGCGTGAGTGGATCGGTGGCCGTCATGCCAAAGGCTTCATTTCCGCTGATCTCGAAATCGAAAACCTGCACTTCGAAGCGACCATCGAAGTCCTGATCAAAGAGCTGCGCCGCGACAAAACCGGGCAGTTGCGCATCCGCCTTGGTGAACTGGCCGATCGCACCAACTCGCACTGGGCGCGGCTGCTGTCGGCGCTGATTCTCAACGGTGAAAGCCAGGTCTGCTACGACGGCCAGTACTTCTTCGATACCGATCATGAGGAAGGCAAAAGCGGGGTGCAGTCGAACAAGATCACTACCGACATCAGCGAACTGAGCGCCACGCTGCATGGCACTCCCAGCCGCCCGAGCCCTGAAGAGTTCCAGCAGGCGGTTGCCAAATCGGTCACCCAGTTGACCAGCCTGAAAGATGATCAGGGCGAGCCGATCAACGAACTGGCGCGTGAGTTTCTGGTGATGGTGCCCTTCAGCCTGCTGAGTGTGGCGCAGTCGGCATTGACAGTACCGCGCGGTACGAACATCAGCGAAATCGTCATGCCGGACAACGTCACCGTCCGTGTGATCGGCAATGTGCGCCTCAATGCCTGGACCGACAAATTCGTCACTTTCCGCACCGACGGGCGCCTGAAAGCGTTCATTCGTCAGCAGGAAACGGACGTGGTGATGAAGGCCAAGGCTGAGGGCTCGGAGTTCGAATTCGACAACGATGCTCACCAATACGGCGTCGATACCTGGCGCAACGTCGGGTTCGGTCGCTGGCAGTACGGCGTCCTGAACCAACTGGTGTAAGCCCTCAGGCTTTCATCCCACAGAGGACAACACCATGCCGAAATACCGTGTGGATCAGCCCATCACCCTGTATGGGGGGGAGCTGATTCTGACCGATGCTCAGGCCAGTGCGCGAGCGCACAGCCTGGAGCAGGTTAAAAAAGGGCGCTACACCATTGTGCAGCCAGTCCAGTTCAAGATCGGGGAGGAAATCGTGATCCCTGGCGAACCGGACAAAGCGCTGGCGCAGCGAGTGACCAAACTCGAACGAACGGCGGGGGCAACCAATGGCGAATAAATCCTACACCGTGCTATCCGGTTCCTTTCGCGACCATAACAACGAAGTGATTGGCGTCGGTGGCACTGTCGAATTGCCCGATGATGTGGCGGTCCGTTTTCGTCACCAGCTGCTGGAAATCAAACAGGATCCGGCGCCGGCCACGGTCGCTGCATCGGCCAAGTCCAGCGGAGCGGCCAAGGAGGGCCGTGATGTTTAACGAAGACCTGGCGGGCTTCCTCGAAGATTTTGATGCCGGCGGTTTGGTCGATGATCAGCCATTTCTGGCCGTTCGCGATATGCCAGACGAAATTCGGGCCATGGCCGGCATCAATAGCCAGTCCACCTATTACGAGATCCTGGTCATCACCGCCGAGGCCCAGCGGCTGGCCATCGACAACGGGAAAATGATCAAGGTCGGGGGCGTTTCTTTCCGGGTGCGTGACCGACTAATGATCGATGACGGGGCGTTCAGTCTCGTTTCACTCACCGAGATTTAATCATGCCTTCGATCCAAGAACGCATCGTCCAGCGGGCGCAGGCGCTGATTCTGGGCGCCAATACGTTGGCCGAAGATCGTGTGTTTCGAAGCCGGACCGAGGCATTCACGCGCAAACAAACACCCGCCATCGTGATCCGCCCGGATCTGGAAACCACCGAACGTGAGAGTCACACGGTGGATCGCAACCAGTTCGAGCTATCGGTGGAAATCCTCGCCCGTGAAGACACCGTGACCAGGAACGCATGGGATCAAGTTGCCGACCTGGTGAAGGTTGCCGTGCATACGGTGCTGGTGGGGGAGGACGCGTTTCCCGAAGCCGATCGCGTGCAGCGTTTCTACATCGACTGGATTGAAGAAGACGGTGACAACACCGCAGGCAACTGCATGGTGCGTTATCGCTTCACTTACTTGTGCAATGCCGGCGATCTGACGTCCGGTCCTACCTTTTACTGAGGAACACAACCATGCAAATTGCATTCGGCAGCGGGTTGTTTTACGCCACCCCGCTGATGGACGCCTTCGGCAACGCCATTTCCGCACCGACGCCGATCCTGCTGGGCATCATGCAGGAAGCGTCGGTCGACCTGTCTTTCGATTCCAAGGAGTTGTTTGGCAGTGAGCAGTTCGCGGTCGATGCGGCACGCGGCCAAGGCAAGCTGACGGGTAAGGCCAAATCGGCGCAGATCAGCTTGCTGCAGTGGAACCAGCTGGTGTTCGGCCAGACCCTGACCACCGGCCAGGTGCTGGTCCATCACGCCACGACCCCGACCGCTATTCCGGTCGGTACCGAGATCCTCGTGAACCCACCAGCCGGGGGCTCGCTCTCCGGTGATCTGGGGGTTCGTGGTGCCGGTGCGGTGCCTTTTGTGCGCGTGCTGAGTGCGCCGACCGCTGGCCAGTACACCTTCGATGTGGCGACCGGCACCTACGGATTCGCCGCGGCTGATGTCGCCACGCCGGTGTTTATCGACTATCGCTATACCGTGCAGACCGGTAAGAGTCTGTCGGTGCGCAATTTGCCGATGGGTGACATGCCGGTTTTCCAGGGCGAGTTGATCCTGAAGTACAAGGGCAAAAGCATTTATGTACGGGTGCCCAACTTTGTCAGCAACAAACTGGGCATCGCCACCAAGCAGGATGATTACACCATTCCGGACTTCGAATTCACCGGCTATGCCGATGAGTTTGGCGAGGTGTGCTACTGGAGTGCGAACGAATGAGCACCGTGAACATTCCTGGCATCAGTTATCCGTTTCCCGGTAAGCCGTTGGTGATTCCGCCGCTGTCGTTGGGTGACCTGGAGCAGCTGTTGGATCGGATCAATGCGATCGTGGCCGGCGGCATGGACCGGAGCAGCATTGCGACGGTGATCGACGCCACGCACGCGGCGCTTCGCCGTAACTACCCGGACATGCTCCGCGAGGAGGTGGCGGGTTTGCTGGATCTTCGCAACATGCGCGACGTACTCAACGCCGTGATGAGTGCATCCGGAATGGAGGCGCAGCCGGTGAATGAACAGGGGGAAGTCCCGGCCCCTTCGACTGGGGCCAACTCTATGCTCACCTGATTGCCAGTACCGGGCAAAGCCCCGTCACGCTACGGCGTGATTGGGACATGACAATGGTGGGGCACATGACCGACTACTGGCGTCACCATCCACCGGTTCATGTGCTCGTTGCCGGGTACATGGGATACAAACCGGAAGCCAACGTTACTGATGCGCCTGATCTGGAAACGAATCTCGCCGCGATTATCGAGGATTTACGAGACGACCTTCCGGCGCATTTGCGCGCGGCATTGGACGCGTTTACTCCTGCAGAATCCAGTCGACTAACTCAGTAGTGGAAAATGCTCTTCTGCAAGGATGCAGGTGTGCCCAAACCGCATACGAGAAGCAATGCCAGCGATCATTGAGCTCGACACTACTCCGTTCTCAATATGGCTAGACGCGACGAATAAATAGTCGGTGTATTCACGTACGTCACAAGGCACTCCCCCGGCATTCCGAACTGCCTGATAGCACTCCTTGCGTGTCCCATTCCTAAATGGACCAGTGAAGGCACAGAGCTTGTCTTGAATGTTTGGGGGGGTATCAGGGATGTCGAACAGCGCTTGATAAAGATTCCCCAGTAGCGGTGGGGGGGCAGTGATCAAGTGCGGCCAGCTAAGGTCAAAAATTGATTCGATATCGGGGTAAACCGATGAGATGAAGTGAATCAGATCTTTTTCTGATTCTGGATTCCACGGATCTTCGCTAATAGCTCTTTTGATTGCCGATAGAAGTTGCTTGTGTGGATAAATGGATGAAATTTTAGGATTTTGCTCAAACCAATCGACTATCTCCTTGGCTTTGGTCTGGTCAATGAAACCTTCGCTGAGCGTACCTAAAACTGCTTCGCTTATCGGATCAAAAAGATTGTCGTCTCGATCAAACCAGAGATTCCTCACTTTACGGATTCTCTGAATTTCAGCTTTGTCTGGTTTTGGTAGTGACATAACCGCTCCTTGGCTGGCTCGACAATCTCCTGACGCTACTACAAGGATTGTCCTGAGGTACATCACTTCTCTGAATTCAATACCGCTTCGGCGGTTTTTTTATAGCTACCTTTCTAGGTGTCGGCATGGATAAAAACATTGCGTACCAGTTCACTGCCGGTACCCAGGGTTTCGATCGGGCGGTGGATAGCATCGAGCGCAACATGCGTGACGCTCGAAGTACGTTCAATCGCGAACTCAAGGCGATCAACACCGACATGGTCGGCAGTCAGGTGCAGATCAGCCGTCTAGGGACTGCGGCCAATGATGCTTTCGCCTGGGTCGGTTCCAAACTCAAAGGTGACCTGTTGGCGTTGGGCGCCTCGATGGCAGCGGTTTTTTCGGCAGTGGCTATCAAGGACTTTGTGGCCGATAGCAAAGCGGCCGCCATCCAGCAGGAGGCCGCTTACCGGGGCTTGGAGGCGGTGGCCAATCATGCGGGTGTCGGTATCGGCCGGGCGATGCAGGAAGCGCAGAAGTTGTCCGCTGACGGTCTGCTCAGCGTGGGGGATGCCGCCAAAGCCCTGCAAAACTTGCTGAGTCGGGGATACAACCTGGATCAGTCGATCGCGGTCATCAACCGCCTGAAGGACGCGGCGGCCTTCAACCGGCAGGCCAATCTCGGTTTGTCCGAAGCGGTGTTAACGGCTACCGAGGGTCTGAAAAGCGAAAACTCGGTGCTGGTCGATAACGCGGGTGTGACAAAAAACGTCGCCAAGATGTGGGACGAGTACGCCAAAAGCATTGGCTCCACACGCGACAAATTGACCGCGTCCCAGAAGGTTCAGGCTGAATACACCGGCATCCTCAAGGAAACCGAAGCTCAGGTGGGTAATGCGGCGAAAGCCGCAAAAGGGCTCACCGGTAGCCAGGCCGAACTGAACGCCAAAAGCAACGAGCTGAAGGTCACGGTCGGTACCATCCTTGAGCCCGCGTTCATCAGCCTGAATAAAACCTTGGCCGAGACTGCGAGCTGGTTCAATGGCTTGCTCAAAAGCATGACCGGTGTGGGGTTAACGGTCGATGACGTCACCGGCAACATCGCCCGTCTTGAGGCTTCTTTGGCGAATTTCAAAGAAGGCCCGCGAGGCGGCGGTGCCAGGGGGCCGCTGGAAGGCACACTGCAAGAGCAACGTTTGCTCTTGGAGCAGCTGCAGTTGTCGTCGGACAAAATCGACGAAGTCGACGCGGGCATGAAGACGCGCCTGGCTCGCATTGAAGAGCAGCGGCGTAAAGTTGCCGCGATGGCAGCGACCGGTGATACCGCCTTGTCCACCAAGCAGCAAGCCCAGTTGCGTCCTACGACCTATGGTCTTGAAGTTAGTCGTCTGACCAAGCTCGAAGAGTCGTATGCCGCTGCCATTAAGCGGCGCAAGGAACTGCAAAAGGGCACCGAGCCACCGGCCAAGCCCGAGCCCGAAGTCAGCGACGGCGGTGCCACAAAGTCTCGGGTCAGTCAGTGGTCCGAGGTGCTGGACGCGCAGAAGGTCGCCCACGCACAGCAGCAGGCAGAGCAAGGCACCTACTACCAGTTTTCGCTTCAGCAAGAGGTGGAATACTGGCAGGGGATTCTCAAGCGCACGGACCTGAGTGCGTCCGAACGTCTCGGCGTTCGGCGCAACTACCTGGCTGCACTGACAGCCATGCGGCGTCAGGACGAGGGTAAAGCGTTCGCGGATCTACAGGCTCAGGCGCAGCAGTATCGCAACAACATGGATGCGCGATTGCTGATCGCCCAGCAAGCGTTGGAGCGCAGCCGGCAACTGTATGGCCAGGACAGTCAGGAGTATCGCCAGGCGGCGGCGGAAGTGGTCGCGATCGAGCGAGAGAAGCAACAGCAGATCTCGACGATGAAGCAGCAGCAACTGGCAGCCGATCAGCAGGCCCGGCTGGGCAATATCGCCCATGCCGAACAGATGGCCCAGCTGGACCTGCAAGCCAACCTGATCACCCAAGGGCAATTGCTGCAGGCGCAGGCCGAGTTCGAACAGCAGCGCTACGCCATTGAGGCGGCTGCATTGGCGCAGCGAAAAGCCTTGCTCGACCAAGACCCTGACCGCAACCCAGTTGCCCTGCAGCAGGTTCAGCAGCAGATACTGGCCCTGGAACAAACGCATCGCAACAGCATGGCAGTCATCGGCCGGCAGCAAACCCTGGAGTCGCAAAACAACTGGACTGGCATGCTCGGCAGTGTGCAGTCGAGTTGGACCAGCGGCCTCAATGGCATCCTGACTGGGACGATGAGCACTCAAGGATTGCTGCAGGGCATCTTCGGCAGCATCGGCACCGCGTTCATCGAGAACATGGTGACCAAGCCGTTGATGGCCTGGATGTTCGGTGAAACCGCCAAGACCGGCGCGACGGTGGCCGGCGTCGGTGTGCGGACAGCGGCAGAGGCGGGTGGTGCGGCAACGTCCGTGGCGATCTGGGGCGCGGCGACGATCAAGAACATCATTGCCAGTGCCTGGCAAGCGATGGCGGGTGCCTTCGCGGCCATGTCGGCCATTCCTATCATCGGTCCCGTGCTGGGTGTCGCTGCCGCTGCGGCGGCCGGCGCCTTCGTGTTTGGTTTGGTGAAAAACGTGGCGTCGGCCGAAGGCGGCTACGACATTCCGGCGGGTACCAACCCGATGACTCAGCTTCACGAACAGGAAATGGTTCTGCCCAAGCAGTACGCCAACGTCATCCGCCAGGCGGCGAATGGCGACGGGCAATTGGGGGGCGGCGGCACCTATCACTACAACGATTACAGCGGCCGGATGACGCCGGCAGACATCCGGCGCAATGCCCGGGCGTTTGCCGAAGAAATGCAAAAAATGCGGCGCAACGGTGCCATCAAGGCATAGGGGGAATCATGCCATTAGGTCCGTTCTGGCCACCACGCTGGATAGCCAGCTATCCGGATGTGGGAGTAGTCAAAGAAGGTGTTTTGCCGCGTATGCCGGGGCAAACATTGCTGTCGAAAAAGGCTCCGGAGTGGAGCACGGGGGTGCAAAAGGCGGTTAGCGGCCGACGTCGCACTACTGCTTATTACTCGGCGCCCTTGTGGTCATTCCAGATCAGTTACAACGCGGTGCGCAAGCGGCCGGGGCTGGATGAGTGGTCGCGCCTGGTGGACTTTTTCAACAGTCGCAAAGGGCAGTTTGGCGAGTTCCTGTACTTCGATCGCTCCGACCACCTGGTGAGACTGCATCGGTTCGGTACCGGCGACGGCACCACCGTACGGTTTCAGCTGTCCCGCCCCATCGGTGGCTGGATCGAGCCGGTGTATGGCGTCGTCAACATTGATGCGCTGACGGTGGGTGGCGTTCTGACGGCGGCGTACAGCGTCGACGAGCTCGGCCTGGTCACTTTTGCCGTGCCGCCGCCGAACGGAGCGTCATTGGTGTGGAGCGGCGCGTTTTATTTTCGCTGCGCCTTTGATGCTGATTCGCTGGATGGCGCTCAGCCTTTCCGGACGATTTGGGAAATGAAAAACGTCGCCTTTACGAGTATCAAACCATGATCGATGCCAGTCCAGAGTTGAAGCAGTTCCTGGCCACAGCACGCAGCTTCGTGATGGCCGACCTGTACACGATTGTCTTGGCCAGCGGACAGGTGCTGCGCTACACCGATGCGGGCCTGCAGATTTACTACGCCGGGCAGAACTACTCGGCCAGTGGTCCGCTGATCAAACGCACCGGCGTGCGTGCGGTGCGCGGCATCGAGGTGGATACCTTGAACGTTACCTTTACCGCCGGCCTGAACGACACAGTACTGGGGGAGTCGGTGCTGCCGTTCATTGCCGGTGGTGGGTTTGATGGCGCTACGTTGAATCTCGCCCGGGCGTTCATGGTGGACTGGGGCAAGCCGGTGGTTGGAGCGGTGACACGCTTCATTGGCCGGGTGGCCGAGGTTGATCCCGCGGATCGCGAGCAAGCAACCGTGACAGTCAAGTCGCCGATGGAACTGCTGGACACCAAAGTCCCTCGGGGTGTGTATCAGCCATCGTGTCTGCGCACGGTGTACAGCGCCGATTGCGGTGTTAATCGGGCGTTGTTCCAAACGGCGGGAGTGGTCCAGGCCGGCAGCAACACCGCGTTGCGCATCAATTCCAACGTGATGGCGGATCAAGGCTGGTTCGACCAGGGGGTGATTCGCTTCGTCAACGGGGCGAACGCCGGTGTGGCCCGCACGGTGCGTCGGCAGACCGCAGACGGCGCGATCACGATGATCCTCGGCGTGCCTGCTGTGCCCGTCCCGGGCGACCAGTTTCTGATTTATCCGGGCTGTCCGCGCACGCTGGATGCCTGCACCAACAAGTTCGGCAATCGCGCGCGTTATCGCGGCATGCCCTTCATCCCAGTCGCGGAGACGTCCATATGAACGCGCTTGAAGCTCAGCAGCGGGCGGCCGTGGTGGCCGAGGCAGAACGCTGGCTGCGCACACCGTACCAGCACCGTCAGCACTTGCTGGGTGTCGGTGTCGACTGTGCCTGGCTGCTGATCGAGGTCTACAACGCGGTTGGACTGATGCCCTTGATCGACCCCGGACCTTATGCCCAGGACTGGCACCTGCACCGCAGTGAGGAACGCTACCTGGACTGGCTCGACCGGTACGGTCACCCGGTGGAAACACCACAACGCGGAGACATGGCGGTGTGGCGTTTCGGCCGCACCTACAGTCACGGCGCGGTGGTGATCGATGAACACCGGGTTATCCATGCCTACCGCGATATAGGCGTGGAATACGCAGACATGCGCGAGGAACGGCTGGCCAGCCAGCTGGTGCGTTATTACACACTCAATCTATATGGAGTCAGCGATGGGGGGCAGCAGCACCACGATCTCTAACAGCGCTACGCGCATCAATGCGCTGCAAGTCCAGAGCAGCGCGAGCGGCAAACCGATCGCCTGGCTCGCCGGGCGTAATCGCATCAGTCCCAACCTGATTTACTACACCGACTTTGAATCCGTGGCGAAGACCACGAAGAAAAAGTCGGGCGGCAAGGGTGGTGGCGGAGCGACCCAAAAAGACACCACCTACACCTACTACGCGGCGCTGATCCTCGCAATTGGTCGCGGAACGTTGGGGGCTGTTCACCGCATTTTCCGCGACAAGGAAGTGTTCACGGAAACGGTCATAAAAGGTGTGACCCAGTCGGCCTTGGCTCAGGCCGGTTTCAGTTTTGCGCAGGGTACCCGTGACCAGCCGGTGTGGGGCTTTCTTCAAACCAAGCATCCAGCCGAGGCCATCGCCTACGCGGACACGGCCTATGTGTATGCCAGTCGGTATCTGCTCAACGATAGCGCTGGGGTGCAGAATCACACGTTCGAAGTCGATGGTCCCTATCAAGTACCGGGGCTGCCGGACGCCAATCCCGGGGAGTTCTTGCCAGGACTACTGCTCGACCCTCTGGACGGTATCGGATTTAACCCGGCGTGGATTGCCGACCTGAGCAACTATCGCAATTACTGCCTGGCTGAAAACCTGTTGTTGAGTCCTGTGCTCGACGAACAGTCACCGGCCAGTGAGGCGATCGCCCGTTGGCTACAGCTGACCAACAGCGAACTGGTCTGGTCGGCGGGTCAGCTCAAGGTCATTCCCTATGGCGATCAGGCAGTCACCGGCAACGGCGTGTCCTGGTTTCCGGATGTCGCGCCAGTGGCGAACCTGACCGATGACGATTTTCTGGCCGAGGAGGGTGAGCCACCGGTCTCACTCAAGATCAAGAGTCAGGCGGACAGCTACAACGAAGTCTCGCTGGAGATTCTCGATCGCGCTCACGAGTACAACACCGACGTGGTGCGTGGCACCGATCAGGCGGCCATCGAGCAGTTCGGCTCGCGACCGATGGAGACGATCAAGGCCTATGAGATTTGCGATGTAGCGATCGGCGCGCACGCCGCGCAGCTGCTGGTTCAACGCAAGCTTTACGTGCGCAATGAATACCAGTTCTCGCTGGGCTGGCAGCATGTGCTGCTGGAACCGATGGACCTGGTCACCATCACCGAGCCGGGATTGAATTTGCATCAGCGTTTAGTGCGCTTGATCTCGGTCGAGGAGGACGAAGAGGGCAAGTTGGCCGTGGTGGCCGAGGATGCATTGTTGGGTGTCGGCAGTGCGCCGAAGTATCCAGTGCAAAGCAAGAGCGGCTTTCAAAGCAATCAGAACATCGCACCCGGTCCGGTCTTGGCGCCGATCATGTTCAACCCGCCGGAAAGCCTGTTGCTCGCCGGTGAGTTGCAAGTGTGGGGTGCTGTGGCCGGTGCGAGCCCCAGCTGGGGTGGTTGCGAGATCTGGATCAGTGCCGACGGCGACAGTTATCGGATGGCCGAAACCATTTATGGCCGGGCGCGTATGGGCAGGCTCTCCGCGACGTTGGCTGCCGGTAGCGATCCGGACACGGCCAATGCCTTGTCCGTGCAACTGGCGGCTACGGATGAACTGACGGCCGCGACCACCGCTGAGGCAGACAGTGGCGCCACCTTGTGCTGGGTGGACGGGGAACTGCTCAGCTACCGCGATGCAACGCTGACCGGCGTGGGGGCTTATCAGTTGGGCTACCTGCGACGTGGTCGGCTCAGCTCGCCGGTGGCCAGCCATCCGGCCGGTTCACCCTTCGTGCGCTTGGACGATGCGGTCTGGAAATACAGCTATGCCCGGGATCAGATCGGCAGAACCGTGTGGGTGAAGTTCCGCTCGTTCAACGTGTATGGCCGGGCGCTGGAGAATCTGGCGGACGTCACGGCGTACAGCGTCACCTTGTCGCCCGCGCGGGTGGTACCGGCTTCGGCGCAGAACCTGGCGTCGGTCGGCTCATTCGAAGCGCCGTACTTCACCGTCAGTTGGACGGCAGGGGCGCGTGCCGAAGATCGGCTGGTACGGATCCGCAACGCAGGCAGCAATGCGCTGCTGCGTCAGGTGTCGACGACCAGCACCGCCTTCACCTATCAACGTGCCGATGCCTTGGTCGACGGCGCGTTGATACGCAGTTATCGCGTGGAGATCATCGAGCGAAACGCTGCCGGCAGCGCACCGTTGACGTCGGTGTTGGTGACCAATACGGCGCCGCCGACCGTGACCGGTACTGTTGCGACAGTCAGCGGCACCACAGTTGATGTGAGTTGCGACGAAAGCACTGCAGCAGACGCTGCTGGTTATGTGTTCGTGTACTCCACGTTCGCTGATTTCGATCCGACCATCGCAGGGGCTGTTGGATATCAGGGTTCGTCCCGTTCCGGGGAGATTGCCGGCTTGATCGTCGGTACCACGTACTACCTGCGTGCTGCTGCCTATGACACCTGGAGCAGCACACGCAACCAGCTCAACTTCGCTCCGGCGATCACCTTTAACACCTGATAGAGAGCCACCATGCAACCCATTCAATTCTTTGCCGCAAGGGCCGAGGACGGCGTCCTATTGCCTGGAGCGACGGTGCGTGTGCTTGTGTCAGGGACTCAGACGCTGGCCACCTTGTTCACCGACGCGACGGCGTCCGTGATTCAGGGCAACCCATTTAGTGCCGATGCAGCAGCCCGGGTGTTCTTCTATACGAAGGTCGACCGGATTGATATTCAGATCAGCTACGGGGGTTACCAAGCACCCTTGCTGCGTGAGATCCACACGGTGGATGCCGCCGACGTGGTGGACGCCGAGGTTGGAAGGCTTCGGTTAGAACTCACCGATGGGAAAATCTACCCCAGCGAGGCGGCAGGTCGAGCCAGTGCTACCGTTCTCAATGGGATGATGTTCTGGGCCGCCAGTACCGATCCACGGATTCTGCGAACATTGTGGCAGAAGGTGGATAGCGCTACTTCGCTGCATGTCTCCGATGATGTCAGTAAGAAAGTCGTCGATGACCTTTCCAGCAGGGCTGATCGTGA
The DNA here is from genome assembly GCF_044746425.1 of Pseudomonas sp. NPDC086112. Classification (NCBI taxonomy): domain Bacteria; kingdom Pseudomonadati; phylum Pseudomonadota; class Gammaproteobacteria; order Pseudomonadales; family Pseudomonadaceae; genus Pseudomonas; species Pseudomonas sp. NPDC086112. Next base: position 79,469 of record NZ_JBIVCD010000012.1, read on the forward strand.
CGATGCGCTCGGGTTTTACCGGGACGGCGTGTCGGATTTCGCCTTTCCGATCGTAGACCCCTCGGGAAAGGTCGTGGGCTTTTTGGGGAACGGAGGAGTGTTTGCCACTCACCTTGAGGTGCCCTCCATGGCCGCGGTCCCTTCTAGGGATGGACCGTCGGGAATCCCCATTATTCAATCGCTGGTCGATCGCAAGAACGGCATCACGTTCAACCCCGATGACGGCCGGACTGATCTGTTGCTATCCGACAATGCGATTCGGTTTGTCGCGCAGAACCTGAGCGGCGTCTCGACCTACCTGCCGCTCACGGAGATGCGCGGCTCCTATGCGGTGTCTTCGGTTCGGCGAACCACAGCGTTCAATATCGCCGCGATTCAGGACCGCAGTGGTCAATCGTATGACGGTAAGCAAAGGGCCACAGGCTCTTACGACACCATCGTGATCGATCGCAAGGCGCCGATGCGATTCCGGGGAATGATCGGGCAGTCAAATTCTTTGGGGGCATCCAGCCCTGGCATCCTCGAAGGTCGGCCGTTGTTTCCTCATACGGTATTGTCGTTTGACGGCCGTTTTTTTATGCAGGGATCAAATGGGCTGGTGAACGGGGAAACCTTGACCGATCTGGTGCCGCTGTACGATTCGGCCGCCGGCCTCGGTCAATGGCCGGCGGCCCTGGCGGCGTTCGCCTCCGCGCAGGCGTGGGCAGACGCTGGCCTTCCTCAGGTCGGCCAAGTCGTGGCGACGGCAGGCCAAGGCGATCAGCCGGCCGCTAGTTTTTTATCCGGTACGGTGAACTGGATCAATTTGATGACCTTCGCCAATCGCGCCAAGGTCTGCGCCGCCCTCTACGGGCGCACCATTGAATGCCGACACCTGACCTACATTCAGGGTGAAAAGTCGGATAACTGGTACGCCGATTTCAATACCTTTGCCGACACGGTCATCCCTGCACTGAAGACCCAGCTCGGCCAGACTAGCCTGATGGAGATTGCCCTGTGGCAGACCGTCGGCGTGTCACCGGATAACGGTGTCGGCCAACTGCAGATTGCTACAGCGGATGCGCGGACTGATGTGAAGCTCTTCGGCCCGATGTACATGCTGCCAGTCAGTGATCTTCAGCATGCCAATGCCTTGGGCAAGATGTTGATGGCCGATATCCATGCGGCAGTGGAGGTTCAGATCGAACTGGGCAGGACGTGGAAACCCCTGCGGATGCGCAGCGCTGTGCGGGTCGGTACGACCGTTACCCTCACGGTGGACTTGCCGCCCGGGACCACCAGCACTGCCAAAGATCAGGACTGGCTGCCGCAGGTCACTCAGGATGGCTTTGTGTTCCGCGACAGCAACGGCGCTACCGCCATCACCGCCATTGTGTATGCCGGGGCCACCATCACCTTGACCCTGGCGGCTGTGCCAACTGGGGGCAGTCCGGTTGTTCGGTACGCAATGGATTACGGCCTAGGGGCTGGCTACTACTCCATGGCAGGTAACGCCATTGCCATGACCGAGACACCATCTTTTTACCATCGCCTGGGGCATCCAGTACCGAAGTTCATTCGGCATAACCTCTTGCGTCAACAAATAGGAGTCACCGTATGAGCATCGCTGGAATCCGGATCAATCAACCTTTTAACAACGATGCGTTGAGCGTGGGCGGCTCGCGGGCTGAAGCGCTCATTGGCGATGTTCACCTGGTTAACTGGTTCCAGGCGGATCCCCGTAGCGTGGACCTGGACGGTGCCGAAATCATTTCCTTTACGGACAAAAAGGGTACGGGGGCCAAGTTCACTCGGGCGACTTCGGCCAACTCGGCGACGCTGGTCAACGGCTTGTTTGGAATCTACCCGGGGGCCAGGTTCAACGCGTCGGAATCCGACAAGTCGGTATTCTCTGGGGCTGCTGCCAATCTATCGCTGCCGTTTACCTGGGCCGGTGTGGCGACACTCAACAATAATACGGCTGCCGCCAACCTGATGGGCACCTTTACCAGCACCACGGTCCGATCGATTCTGAACGTATCCGGGGGTGCGGCGGCGATGCGTCTGCAATTTGGCACGGTGAGTACCGGCGCACTCGCCATTCCCATTGGGGAGCCTTTCGCCTTCGCCGCTGGATTTGATGGCACCAACATCTTCTTGATGGTCAATGGTGCGGTGAGCGTTGTCGCGGCGGCCGGCGCTCCCAGTATGTCGGCCTTGAGCCTTGGTGCGTTGCCTGGAGGAGGGCAGTTCTGGGACGGTAATGTGTCCGACATTTTTATCTGTGATATCGCCTTGAACAGCTCGGCTCCTGCAGCCACCGCGTTGCTCAGCAAGATTCGAGGCTTCACCCAAAGGGCCTATGGCCTAAGTGCCTGATCAATTCCCGTCATCTATTGCCCGCCAAGTGCGGGCTTTTTTTCGCCTGGAGAAAAGTTATGACTGCAACCGAAGTAGACCGAGACATCTTTGCGCGCACGCTGTGGGGTGAAGCTCGAGGGGAGGGGCTGGCTGGGCAAATCGCTGTGGCGTGGACCATCCGCAACCGCGTGAACGACGGCAAGGCCAAGTCCTGGTGGGGCGAGGGCTATGTCGGTGTGTGCCAGAAACCGTATCAGTTCAGCTGCTGGAACAAGAACGATCCGAACTTCGTCTACCTGAGCGGTGCTAAGTCGATCCCGTTCCGCGAGTTTGCTCAAGCGCAGATCGCCGCTGAACAGGTGATGAGCGGCAAGGTTCCGGATCCCACTGGTGGAGCCACGCACTACTACGCGACCACTTTGCCGAAAGCACCGGCGTGGACTGTGGGAGCGAAACAGACATTCCGGCTCGGCCGCCACGTCTTTTTCAGGGATGTGCCGTGAGCCCCGCGTCGCAGAAGTTAGCGGCCGCAGGCGTGCTGATCCTAATGCTGCTGACTACGGGGGGTACCTGGAAGGTGCAGGACTGGCGGTACGGCAAGCAGCTGGCTGAACAGGCTGGCCTGCACAAGGACGATTTGACCGCCATCAGCAATGCGGCCGCGGGCCAAATCCGAGCCGATCAGGAAAAGCGCCTGGCCCTGGAGCAGCGCTTGTTTACCAGCGAACATTCCCACTACAAGGAACTGAGCGATGCTCAAACCAATCAGGATCGCCTGCGCGATCGTCTTGCCACTTCTGATCTGCGGTTGTCAGTCCTCCTTGCCGAGGATTCAACCGGTGGCTGCTCAGTGCCAGCCGGCACCGAAACCGGCGGCCTGGTTCATGGAGGTGCGCGCGCCCGACTTGACCCAGCGCATGCTCAACGAATTATCGGCATCACCGCCGCCGGCGACCAAGGACTGATCGCACTGGCAGCGTGCCAAGCGTATATACGTGAATTGTATAAATAGAGATTTTGTTCGTTCGGCAGGACGCCAGAATGGGGTGCGGTACTTTCAGTCCGTAGCTGCAGCATAGAAAGCTGCTTTGCTCACGCCTGCCTGCTTGGCCATTGAGCTGACCAAGTCAGGCCCGAATGGCTGCTTTGGACAATCCACGGTCACAATGTACCTCTCAGAGTCAGTGGTTTTTACCCACTTTTCATGAGAGGTTCCAGTTCTAGGTCTTGGCTCAAATCCGAAGGCTTTCAGGGCCTTTTTGACTTGTTTGCAGTCTAGGGGGTGGTGCTTCGCCATTCCTTACGAGGCTAGCTTGAGGGGCATAGCGTCGCGGAAAGCAAATGCATTCTGCTTCCAGCGATGAATATGATTCATTGCGGAAATCAGGTGGTACTTCGCTACGATGGGCAAAGGTGACTTGCGACTCAGAAGCTGAGCCGCATAAGGTCGGTCTTCGCCTTCCAAAATGTCTTGCAGATAATCAGTCACCTGAGCATGCAGCTTGCTTTTGACTTCTTGAAAGCTGTCACCTTGTACCGCCAAGCAAAGATCAATGCAGAAAGCCTGCCAGTAACCTTCCTTCCGCTCAGCGAAGCAGCGAAGCAAGATTTCATTCGGTTTCATGGGATCTCCTTTTTGGTAGAGCGTTGTAAAAAGACGTGGTCAACAAGTTATCCACAGCTTTATCAACACTGGACGGCGATTATCGACAAGTCAACGGGCTTGTCAATTGCGAAATTGTGTCTGAGCGCATAACTCAATCGATCCAATCGCGCCTTCATACACATTCCGACCGATGGAATCGATGGATAGTTCGCTTGGAGAGACGCAGCATCCAACCGCGTCTTCAACCCGGAGTCTAGCTCTGGTTTCAGCTTGATGATGGAATCTTTTCTTATCGGTACAATAAGGTACCGCTATAGCTGCTTTTCTTGGATCGGCTTCGCCGGCAGATGCCCTGGTTGGTGACCTACGGCATCACTTTTTGATTCGAGCTGTCATTTGTCGTCCGGTCCGAAAATGGTGCATGCCGAAATTTTGGCGCAAAATAAAAAATCACAATGGATTGACAAAATATTGGCTACAGGTACGATAAGGCCCCGGGCCGCGATGCGGCCCGGGGCCTTATCGTACCTAGAGCGAAAGTCATCAAAAACCCGCTAATTTTCGGGTTTCATTCAGCAGGGATGTCGGAAAAAGGGTCAGCAGGCTGGTTTGGCTTCTAAATGACCAAACATTGCAAGAAACTCGTTGGGGCCGTTTAAGCCGTCCGTGTCAAAGGGGCGAGACCAATAGGCAAGCCAATTTTCTAAGTCTTCTTCGTTGTACTCATGATTTGCAATGCCAACCATGATTTCTACGAAATCATCCCCCGGAGCGGTTAACTCGTAACCATTCAGCAACAGGAACATATAGCCTGCAGCAGCTGCGGTTCGCTTGTTGGCGTTTGCAAAAGGATGATTTTGGATGAGGCTGTGCATCAGCAGAGCGGTCAGGCAGAACATATCTTGGGTACCTGTGTAGTACCGATGCTGTGCTGGTCGCTGTTGAGATGAGCTCAGCTCATTAGGCCTGATCACCTTTATTGGCTCGCCAGGGGTTTGGGCTAGGATCAGTCGTTTGTTGATCCAAATCAACGCCCCTGGAGTGAGATATCTGATCCCCTCCAGAGTTTCGCTGAGCTCCGACAGCTCCATTGGCGGCATAACACAGCTCCATTGGCGGTATAACGCAGACCTTCAATCAGACCTTAGCCAGATCCTCGAACGCCTTTTCATAACGATGGAATGCTGTGCAGAAAGCCTTTTCGATTTGAGCCTGGTATGCGCCTTCAGCAGGACGCGCAAGCGCCACGCTCGATTTGTCGCGCTGCGGTATGCAGAGGCGATCAGTTTTCTTCAGTGCATTTCCCACGGTACTCTCCTCAATCCCGACGCTCTGCCGGGACATGCCATGACTATAGCTAGTAATGACTACGCTTGTGCTCACAAAACAAAAGATTTTGTGTCCACTTAAAGTGGGGGCTGATTCTTCATATGTCAACGCATGAAGTCAATGAAAAAAGACTATAACAAGCACCGCTTGTCCATTCGTCACCGTCATAAGCTTATCGGCAGTGAAGAACAGCGCTAAAGCGATGCAGTGAAAAAATCACCCCTTCAGCCATCAGACCGCTGGCAAACCTGTGTGTTCTATCGGAAGTCATGCGACCGATTGGCGCAGCTGATAGCTGTCAAAAACCAGCTTGGTTTCCCTGCCTTTTCTAGCCTAAAACCACCGCAAATGACACAAAGATTTGCGACTATGGATCTCTGACGGCCTTTATTCATAAGGGGTCACGATTTAGGGGGGTAGGCGGATCGCTGGTCGATGGCTATGAGATATGCCTGTGTGAACGCTGCTTTCAAAAACGTTATCACCCAGCCTGGGCCGATAGCTGCCTGTGAGATGAACCGGATTCACCTCGAGCCTTTGGTATGCAGTCGGTTAACCGATGTCCAATCTCTTCAATCGAGCTAGGCCTTGTTTAATATGGCCGGCGTTTTCACCCATCGTCCATAGCGCCCCGCGGACATTTCCGCCCACTTCCCGTGCCCCTTGCTCCTCAACCATGAGTGTCAACTCCATAATGGCGGCCTCCAGAGCCTGCTGGTTCTCGTACAGCCTTCCCAGCACATCCGATAGTGAATAATCGCTTGGCATGGTGTCGATTCCTTTCGAGAAAACCCAAGCATAGCAGCGACAGTGCCCACAGCTGGGGCCTGAAATAGGTTGCTTTAAATTTGCTACAAGGCGAAAGGGATTGTGCCGCTGAGCCAAGCAGATTTGGGATATGGGGGCAGCGAGTCAATGGTGAATGGGGTAAAAATGGGGCAAACCATACGCCAAAACCTTGCCATTCAATGCCCTCTATGCATTTATGTAAGCAGACAGAAGTAGGCGTTATGGTCAAGGGCTAGGGTAGCCCTATCGCCATTTCTCTGAGCCTCACCTTTTGGGAGAGATCCTGCGCTACTTTTCACCAGGTTTCATGAGGGATGTCTGTTCCGGTCCGAAGGGGTAGCAGAAGGCCGTGCCAAGCCGAATCGGATCGTACTGTAAGTAACTTTCAATGGACCCATCTGGGACGAGCGCCTTAACCCTATCAGCAGATTTATGACAATAGCGAAGCATAGCGTTGGCAATGGACTCGGTTGATTTATCAGAGGCGTATACCAAAGCGAGCCCCTCAGGCAGATGGTGGTTTCCAAAGTAAGGGGTGCGGCCTGCGTTAATTGCGATGTGTGACTTCCTGTCGTGATCAACCACCAAGCCAACACGTTTAGACGCTTGCAATGCGTTTGCAGCGTGGCGGGTTATTGCAAGGTGCCAGCCCAAAAGCTCAGCCACTGCGTTGTGGTCAGGGTCAGCGATGACGTAACAGGCAACTGGCATAATCGGCACCTCTCCGCTTAACGATTTAAGCTGGTCAGGAAGGCAATAAATGGAGCAGACGCTTATTCGGTGACCACGGTGGATGCCGTTAACAGTGTTTGTATCTACAGCTATTAGGTAGTCGAATTGATCCTGTAGATCAGCGAAGCGGCTTTGCGAATGAGAGAAATCCTTAGCCGGGGCTGAGTAGAGTACTTTCTCGTCCGGCTTGTTCTGTCGCTCGTAAGCTACCTGCCTTTGTAGGCTAGCGGGATCAATTTCAAGGATGTTTATCTGGCCGCTGGGTTCAAACTGCAAGGTGATAGATGAGACCATTTCTGCAGTATGGCCGACAACGTATTCAGACCTAGGAAGCGTCTGCTTGGCCTGTCGCTTTCGCTGTTTCTTGCTCTGTTTCTCGCTCATAAGGACCCCTTAACTCTATGGGAGTGTATAGCCCCACGGGGAGTCGGGAGAGTTTTGGCTTTCGTGCATCACATAGCTAATACGCCTATTTGAGGTGCCGAGGAAGCTGCCCGAATCGCCTTGGACTTTCTAGACACTTCTAAGCGTCAGCTTTTGATCGGGAGCCACCTGAGGTTGAATCCACAACCCAAAGCGGGCCTCGCAAACCCCGCCAAGCCGCACGTACCGAAATCGCCCGCTTTCATCGCAAAAACTGATAGGTTCCAGTTACGCGACCTTCGGGATTAGGAGCCTCCTCAATCCAAATTTCCTTTGCTTGAACGACACCGCATGCGTTCTCTACACCGTATTTAGCATTTTGAACGCCTGTTATCGTGAAAGGAACAATAGTGTTGCCGGAGCAAGGATGACCTCTCATTTTGAAGTTCACTGCCCAGCCTTGATCAAACTGTCCGGCGGCCACACATACACGCACTATTCTCGCAATCCCATTGGGGTCTTTGTAGAGAGTGGTAGGATTGTTCGGCGTGTAGGACCACGAGTAGATTTTACCGTTGTCTATTGGCCATTGAGGATCAGCATCGAAGTTGGCGTGTCGTATCGAGCCGCCGGCGGCGGGAAAACCTTGATTCTGCGCCCCCGGGATGGAAACTCTTCGTACATGTCCGAGCGCCGCGCAACCCGTGCCGGTTACTGTTGTCGTAGTAGGATTGCCTACACCGCACTGTTCTGTGGAAACCATGAATGTTACAGGCGTCGCCTTGTTGTCCACGCAGAGTTCAACATCAATTGGTGTCTTAATGTCGAGCACCAAGGTATCTGGCACTAGCGGCCGAAAGTACCGCCATCTCGTTTCGGTAATGTTCGGAGTGTCGAGAGGAGTTATCGGGGCGTCTCCGTAGTTTACACAGGCGGTTACGAGAACACAGCCAAATGAAATGGCGAACTTGACGCAGTTCATTGCTCTCTCCTCTGTTCACGTGTTGACGGGCCCGAAAGTATCGAGCTGGGTTTGACAGATCAACTGCGTGAGTTGCGCGGCCTACAGTGATGAGACCGAGTTCGGCGATAACGTAAAAGCAGGGGTTCTTATTGTTAGCTTTCTCTACTTCTGTAGCTTGTCAGCTTAGCATTGCTTAAGATTAATAAAGGCTGAGCGATCTTGTATTTATAGTTTTTGTTGGAGTAAAAAGTGTTTTGTTAGCGCGATTCGAAATTTAGCGAGATTTTAGTGTTGTTGTTTTTAAGCGTAAATCAGCCCGGATGGGCAATGTATTGCCGACGGCTCCTCGTGGATTAGAGAGGGCAGACTTGGCAATGCGAAGCCGAGATCAGCAGGACCAGATGGCATCATGGAGGCCAGTAGGGCTGGGCGGTTTTTTTCAAATCTTAAGTGCGGCGGCGTGTGGTCTATGCTCAGTGACTGTGGATGAAGAAAACCACAGTCACTGTTAACAGGAGTGTCAAATGCCAGCGAATCTACGCGGGAGAGATCTAGAAAGTTGGCAGTTCATACATGATGAGAGAGTCAAGCGATGGCCGAAAGCCAAAACTATGGCTTATCCCACGTTTTTCGATGCTTTCTCATTGAGTGCTTAATATTTTTTTTTTTTTTTGGAGAGCTGAAATGATGATTTTGAGAAATGCGATTGCGATTGTTGCGCTTGTTGCCTCATCTGGTGCCGTATGGGCTGAGGGTGTACAGCTCTTTATTGGAGTTGAGCCATGCAACAATGGGGAGGTTGCGACGGTTGAAAGGCATAAAGGCTGCGCTACAAGAAATATCGGACATACAATTGAAGCTGCAAGTGCGATACCGCTAGATAACTTTGTTGAGGTGTTTGCTGGTAACGATGTGGTAAATAATAAAATTGTTAGTAAGGACTTTAACTACTTGGGTGGCTCGATGGAAAGTATCGGTTATCTCTCGAAGAATCCGATTGCTGGTGGGAAAAAACTCAATAGGGGTAATGGGAAGTGTAATAATGGCGATACAACAACTAGTACGCTTCATAAGGGTTGTGGTACTGAGTTCTTAGGGTATACAGCGCCGTAAAAGTAGAAGAAGACTATGTAATGCGTAGTCTTGAACGAAGGTCTCTATTTCTTTTTGCTTTTTTGGCATATGTCTTGCTTTGAGAGGGGCAAAGCAAGACCTTCAAAGCATCCGACCTTCAGCTTTCAATATCCAGATTGCAACTCCAAAAAAGCGAAGTTGTGTACCAATTTCCGTACCAGTAGGTAGGTAATAGCGTGCTAGCTTGCGTTATATAGGTGTAATTCTCCCCCGGAGAAGTAATCACCAGGCATGACGTCGACTCCTTTCAAGAAAAAACACAAGCATAGTACCGGCAGTGCCCATGTCAGGCCGTAATTGCAGCTTGCTTAGAAATTGCTACAAAGCGAAGAAGTCGCAGCGGATTAGCCCGTCTGGCTGGGGCGTTGGAGGACTACTAGACCCAATCCATCATCGGGGCGACGGAGAAGCGGCGGGAGAGCGGAGCGGGTGTGGCGGTGATTGGGGGCATTGGCGTTTCTGGAATGGGTGAGGCTGGGAGATGGGGAGTTTATCAGGATTGGGCTTGCGGGGCTCAGGTGAGTATTGCTGTGGTAGTTCGGGACAAATGGACAGAAGAATGAAAGGGATTCAGGGAGATAACGCGAGTAAATAGATCCCACCCCATTTTTCGTGGGATTCTCTTTTTCGCCATAAGTAGTAATCAAAGAAACCCGGCTAAACACCGGGTTTTTGCGGACAGTTCACAGGTCATCCAGATCAGGGAATCTGATCTTGCCAACAATCCAGGGCTCTACGATATCGTTGCGCATCGTACGCAGGAACGAACCCCATTCTTTACGATTGTGAGCATCCGGCCCCGTGACCGTGAGCAGTAAGTATTCATCTCTGAAGTCGTCGTAGGCATAGATTAGCCAGAAGTCATTATCAGGGTCATCAACAAGTGCGGTGCGATAATACTGACGACTGATTTTTGCCCAGCGAGTTTGTATCTCTTCTGTACTCGCGAGGTGGATATGGTGCATTTCGCTCAGGTCGAGCTTCTCGTCTCTACCGAAAATGGCAGGCAGGTCGCCGAACAACTTGTAGTTGTAGAACTGTGCGGCAATTGTTTCCCAGTGTTTTACTTTTTGAAAAACTGCAGCAATTTTAACTGCCGGCATCCAGACCTACTTTGTAATAGGAAGCTTGCCAGTGATCACAAACGTATCAAAGACCTTCTGCCCATCACGCGCTGCTTCCCGAACATCCAGGAACGTCAGTTCTTTATGGACGACCTTTCTGCGGGGCTTGTCGGTTTTTTTAGTGGTGGCCATCGGAGCCTCCGAAAGATGTGTATTCATGCTGACCAGCTTATGTGATTGAAGGGATCCGGGCAAACCGCGACAGCGGTACACGGGCTACATTTTTTTGTCGAATTCGATGAGGCCGAGGGCGTCCGGGGAGGGCGCCCCTTTTTGACGTCAGGAGGGTTCAGCATCCATACGTCGGGCGATAACGTCCAGCACATCGCAGCCATCGCGTAATGGCACGCAGCACAGTAGCGCGAAGTCACTGAGTATTACTGAATCCGTGGTGATATCACCGCGCATCGCAAGGTTTTCAAGAATCTGCGTCACGGCTCGAATTCTGTAACTGGCGGTGCTGAGCAGTGAGTGCAAAGGTTGTGTGGTGTTTACAAAAAGGCTTGGCAGATCGTCGGCATTGCTGGTTAAAGCCATGTATTCGTTCATGTGGAGCTCCATTAATTCAAGAAAACTACTACTCAATCGTCGCCAAACGAATGGGTGGTAGCCGTACGCGGGTTGGCGAACCGGGCAATGGAGAAACCGGCAGACCCTAAGGTCTCCCGCGCACAGCCACCATAAAACAGGCAGCTAGGTGCGTTCCGAAGCGCTCCGAAAATGGTCGAAGGCTTCAGTTCAATTGCCATCGAGTCGCCAAACCCGACACGCCATTTGGGCGTCGGGTGGACTATAGGTCTCGTGACAAAAACGCAGCAATGGATAAGTGTACGGACAATTCCTAGTGTGGTGTAGGACGTTACTCTTTTTACAGTTTGTCTGGGCGAGGGCATCAATCGTGATGCGTTGCTGTTGCAGGACTTCGCGCGGGTGTTGGCGATTCCGCTGTGCGCTGGCTGCGATTTGCTGGATGTGATGGGGCGGCGCTTCTTCATGACCCCGTCATTCAGGTCTATGTCACCTCAAGCATGAAGGATTAAACTGCCGCAGATTTCTGCTTCCTAAACTCAAGGATGAAATATGATTCGACCCTCATTTTCCAGCGCGTGGGCGGCATCTCAACGGATTTACGACACCGTCAATCCATCTGAAAAAGTTGCGACAGTCATTGGCGGCAATGTTGCAATGAACATTAACAGCCGTGATCCGGCCCTAAGGTGGGTCAACACGTGCGCGGTGCGCATGAGTTATATCCTCAATTACTCCGGCTCACTCATACCGCGAATAGTTGGCGAAACCGTGTCTGGCGCTGACAAGCGCTGGTACTTTTATCGTGTCAAAAGCCTGATTGCCTATCTGGAACAGCAATGGGGAAGTGCCGAGACGGTCAGATACCCGGCCGCAGATGGCGGCACCCTGGCGGGCCGAAAGGGTCTTATTTTGTTTGAAGTTTCTGGCTGGTCGGACGCTCAGGGGCATGCCACTTTGTTTGACGGCAGAATGTGTTATGACCACTGCTATTTCAATGAGCCGGGTATGAACTATCAAACCGACCGTGCAAACTTCTGGAGTTTGTCTTGATGAAGTATTTGACTGCGGTCTTGGTGTTGGCTTGGGCCGCCGCGCCTTCCAACAGTTGGTCCAAGGATGATCCGACCAACTCCCCACAGGCAGGCGGGCGCACCTACGCGCAAAATTACAAGGATATGGTGCTGGCAGACTGCATCGCTACAGCCTACAAGAGCGAACCTAAAGCCGCCCAGGACGCCGGAAGCAGTGCCAGTGCGCTTATGGACTGGACCTATTTTGATCTGGAGCAAGCACCTCAAGCCGGTAGACCTCTGGTTGACCAGTTTCTGGCTCGTGATTATCACAATCCACTGGTCGAATCAGAGCGTCAAGGCGTTCGCTTTGAGCTGCTCAAATGCCTGGACCTGTATCACAGCAAAGAGTTGGACAGCCAGGTCAGGCAATTGGTCATCAATCCCCAGCATACCTATCGTCAGGACAACCCGCCGCGACCCAAAAAGGATTGACCCTGTGTCGCGATTGAAGATGAGCAGCCGTTGACGGGCTTTCGGCCCAGGATGACGACTTAAGATCGTGCCGCCACGCTTCCGGTCCACAGGAAACTGAAAATGATTTCGAGGATGCAACGGCTGAAATACTTCCGCCGTTGCGTGATCTGCCTGATGCATTGCGAGTTCTGTTTTTGCGACTGCTTCGCAGCCGAACGCAGGCTTCGCCAGCTGCTACAGGTGGTATGTAGCGAGCTATTTCGCCTCTGGCACCGCTATCCACTGACCCAGAATTTTCTGGTAGCTCCCCGTCACCTTGGCCAGGTGCAGCCACTGATCGACATACAACTTCCAACTAATATCATCACGCGGCAGCAGATAAGCCTTCTCCCCATACTGCATAAATTGCGTTGGGTTAACCGCGCACAGGCCCGGTTTAAGTTTCTGCTGGTAGAGCGCTTCCGAGGCGTCGGTAATCATCACGTCAGCTTTCTTATCCAGCAGTTCCTGGAAGATGGTCACGTTGTCGTGAAGCTTCAATTGCGCTTTGGGCAGGAAGGCGTGGACGAAGGCTTCGTTGGTGCCGCCGGCCGGTTCGACCAGGCGAACGGAAGGTTGGTTGATTTGTTCGATGGTCTGGTATTGCGCCTGGTTTTCACAGCGCACCAGTGGGATTTTGCCGTCGACGTCCAGCGTGGTGCTGAAGAAGGCTTTTTTCTGGCGTTCCAGCGTGACGGAGATGCCGCCGACGCCAATGTCGCATTTGCCCGCGAGCATGTCGGGCATCAGGGTTTTCCAGGTGGTCTGGACCCACTCAACCTTCACGCCCAGGCTGTCGGCCAATGAGCGGGCCATGGCGATGTCGATCCCCGAGTATTCGCCGTCTTCACCTTTGAAGGTATAGGGTTTGTAGTCGCCGGTCGTGCAAACGCGCAGTTGGCCTTGTTGCAGGACGGTGTCGAGATGGGAAGGGCTTTGCTCTGCCTGAACGCCGCTGGCTAGCGCGAGCAGGCCACAGAGCATCATTGTGCTTTTTATGGTTTTCATTGTTATAGGGCTTTTGTGATGGAGTGGGGTTCAAGCGGGAGTCAGTGTAGTTAAAGCGCTTCTCGACTGTCATCCACTGTCCCAATACTCCATTCACTCCAGCGCATAGTACGTGTCAGGCAAGGCCCGACACGTATCCCTTCACATTAGTTGTTTATCCACAAGCCAAGGACTTCGAATGCTTAAGATGCGCTTCAATCGAGTTGTTGGCAGAGTGGACTCTTACTCCCTTGAGTTTATCGAGTGGCGGCTCTTTCCAACGCTTTGATGTTGTCCATCCAGCAGAACCCACCAGACCAATTGCCGATATAGGTAGCTGCGGTGGGTTTGATTTAAGTAATTTTAACTCGACGTCCACCACGTTCATTACTTCTTAATGCCATTGACGCTTGATTTCCTGCCACTGGTTGTCTGACAGCCACTTATCTGCCACCGGAAAGAAAATATTTTCCTCGGCGTCCATATGATCGTAATATTTTTTGATGAAATCATCGATAGTGTCAGCAATGACTCTCGTTTCCTGAGTTGTGTTCTCCAACATCTTCAGCTGTCCGGCAATGCGCCCAAATGCCTGATGATCTCGCTCGATATCCTTGACACGTTGGTGGATCGGTGCCTCAGTCGTTAGCAAGGCCAGCCGAATAAGTTCTTCATTTTCATGGTGGTGTCGCTCTGCATCACCATGCAAGGCTTCCAGCATCTTGAACAACAGCTTGCAGTCATCAGCACCATCGGATTCATGCCTAATTTTCCTCAGCAACTCTTTGATCTTAGTAATTTTCATAGCTACTTCATGATGATAGGCCTGAAGTTCTTTTAATAAGACGTTCATATTAAATCCTCGTTATGACCAAACCATCACGGGTTCCTGCACCTTTAAATTTCAATACCTTGTCAAACACACTCGCCAGTACTATTTAACCTTTTTAGTATAGGTGAGCACAAAGCACTCATCTCAGGAAATTTGCCGCCCTTGGAAAAAATTGAAATATCAAGTTTATGTTTATATGCATTATTTGATCTGCCGGATATCCGTCAGCGAAAACGGAAGGAAAAAGCAGCGCCCAAATCGACGCGATCCACTTCTTGACTGTCATCCATCACAATAAAGAGGTCGCAGCGGCCGCACACTGGATGACGACGCCACGATTTCCTCCGATGGCCCGGGCTTCAACGACAGCAACAACCGGCCCCACCGCACCCGGACGTTTTCCTGACCTGCTCGTGACTGTCTGCGGCCAACAGGCTTGCCGGATAACCAGCCTCCGTCAGCGCAGAAATCAGGGTGTTGCTTTGTATATCGCCCGTCACCTTGACCCGGCCATGGGCCAGATCGACCGTCACCTCGCCAACTCCCTCCAGCGGTTGCAGCGCCGCGTTGACGTGTTTGACGCAGCTGCTGCAACTCATGCCTTCGACGTGCAACTCAATACTGTTCATGGATAAACCTCTTTGGTGGCGGCGCCCATCAGCGCTTGAAGTCATCGTTGACCTTGTCACGATGGCAAGGTCAAGCGCTTGTTTCGTGCTCAGTCAATCGAGGCCTGGCGCAGGCGCAAGGCGTTAAACACCACTGAGGCAGAGCTCACGCTCATGGCCAGTGCAGCCACCAACGGGGACAACAGATGCCCGGTCAACGGGTAGAACAACCCGGCGGCGAGGGGGATGCCCATGGCGTTATAGGCCAGGGCAAAGGCCAGGTTCTGGTGCATGTTGCGTACGGTTGCCACCGATAGGCTGCGGGCATGCAGAATGCCGAGCAGGTCGCCCTTGACCAAGGTCACCTGAGCGCTGTTCATGGCAACATCGGTGCCGGTGCCCATGGCGATACCGACGTCGGCTCGGGCCAGGGCCGGGGCGTCGTTGATGCCGTCGCCGGCCATTGCCACACGGTGCCCGCGTTCCTGCAATCCGGCGACCAAGCGTTCCTTGTCCTGTGGTTTGACCTCGCCGTGGACTTCTTCGATGCCCAGTTGGCGGGCGACGGCGCGGGCGGTGGTGAGGCCGTCCCCGGTCGCCATAATCACCCGCACGCCATCGGCCTGCAGGCGTTCGACGGCGAGCCGGGTGGTGGGTTTGATCGGGTCGGCGACGGCGAGTAGCCCCGCGAGCACGTCATCCACGGCCAGGTACATGATGCTGGTTCCGTCGCTGCGCAGCTGCTCGGCGTGGGGCTGCAGGGCTTCGATGGCGACGCCGGCTTCAGCCATCAGGGCGGTGTTGCCCAGTTGAACACGGTGCCCGTCGACTTGTCCGCGCACGCCGATCCCTGACGCCGATTCGAACGTCTGCGCTGTGCTCAATACCAGTCCGTTGGCGCGAGCGCGCTCGACGATGGCGTGGGCCAACGGGTGCTCACTGCCCTGGTCGAGACTGGCGGCCAGGCGCAGCACTTCGTCAGCACTGTAGCCAGGCGCAGGTTCGACGCTGTGGAACGCCGGGCGACCTTCGGTAAGAGTGCCGGTTTTGTCCACGATCAGGATGTCGACCTTGCGCAGGTTCTCGATCGCCGCCGCATCCCGGAAGAGCACGCCGCTGCCGGCAGCCTTGCCGGTGGCGACCATCACCGACATGGGTGTGGCCAGGCCCAGAGCGCACGGGCAGGCGATGATCAGCACGGCCACCGCATTGATGAGGCCGAACACCCAGCTCGGTTGCGGCCCCCACAGCCCCCAGCCGACAAAGGTCAGAACGGCGATGGCGATCACGACCATGACGAAGTAGCCGGCAATCACGTCTGCCAGGCGTTGCATCGGTGCCTTGGAGCGTTGTGCCTGAACCACCATCTGCACAATTTGCGCGAGCACGGTCGCTGAACCTACTTTTTGCGCCTGCATCACCAGGCTGCCGTGGGTATTGAGGGTGGCGCCGATCAGTCCGTCACCAGGGCGTTTCATCACGGGGAGCGGCTCGCCTGTGAGCATGGACTCGTCCACCGCGCTTTCACCCTGCAGCACCACACCGTCGACCGGGACTTTCTCGCCGGGGCGCACACGCAAGGTGTCGCCGCTGTGCACATGGCTCAGGGCAATGTCCGCTTCGCTGCCATCGGCGTTGATCCGGAGCGCGGTCTTGGGCGCCAGGCCAAGCAGCGATTTGATCGCGGCAGAGGTTTGTGAGCGCGCCTTGAGTTCGAGCATTTGTCCGAGCAGTGTCAAGGAGATGATCACCGCCGCCGCTTCGTAGTACACGCCAACCCGGCCATCCATCATGAAGGTGGCTGGAAACAGGCCGGGTGCCAGCGTGGCGGCAAGGCTGTAGAGGAAGGCTGCGGCGGTGCCGAGGCCGATCAGCGTCCACATGTTGGGGCTGAGCTGGATGATCGAGCGCACGCCGCGCACATAGAACGGCCAGCCGGCCCACAGCACGACAGGCGCGGCGAGCACCAATTCGACCCCGTTCTGTGTGGCACCGTGAAACAGATTCAAGCCATGACCACCCATGGCCAGTGCAGTCACTGCCAGAGTCAGCGGCAGGGTCCACCAGAAGCGCCGGGAAAAGTCCTCGAGCTCAGGATTGCTTGCTTCCTCCAGTTCGGGCAATACCGGTTCCAGGGTCATGCCGCACTTGGGGCATGTACCCGGGCCGCGCTGGCGGATTTCCGGGTGCATGGGGCAGGTGTACTCTTTTTCGGTCGCCGCCGACTCCGGTGCCTGCTCCGTCTGAGCAGGTGACTTGAGGTCATCCAGATGTCCGTTATGGCGATGCATGGGTCAGCGCCTGCCGCCGTGGTGATGGCCAAACAGGTGCATCAGCGGGCACAGCAATAGAATCAGGTAAGGCAGAATCGGTGAGATATGGCCGTAATGTTCGCGAGCCAGGTAAAACAGACCGATTACTAGCAGCATCCCCAGCGCGATGCCGGGTTTACTGCGCCAGAAGGAGGGGGCTGGAGGCGTCGAGGGTGGTGAGTGGTTCATGTGGCGAGCTCCATTCCGACGAAGTGAGATTTATTGGCCCATCGGCATCTTCATCATGCTGGATTGCTGATCCATCATTTTCATCATCATGTCCATCATCGCTGTGCCCGAGCCGTCCTTGCTGCCGGACATGCCCTTGCCCATCCCCATGCCTGTGCAATGGTCGTGCATCATGCCCATGCTGTTTTTCATCGTGGTCATGGCTTCCTGCATCGCTGCCTGGCGTTCGGCCGGGGTTTTGGCGGCGATCATTTTGTCGTGGGCCGCCTGCATTTTCTGCATCTGTTCGCTCATGGCCTTGTCTTGCATGGGCATGGCTGGGGTGGTGGTAGTTGCCATCGGTGCTGCTGGCGGCTGGTCGGGGTGATGTTCGTCGACTGCCAGGGCCATCAACGGGCTGCAGACGATCAAAGCGGCGAGCGATTTAATGTAGGCGTGCATGGCAATCTCCAGAGAGTAAGGGCTGATCAGCCGCCGCCAGATGGCCGCTGATCAGAACATGTCGTATTTCCCCATCAAGGGCATAAGCCTGAAATTACGCCATGGCCGCAGCGTGTTATTGATCCATATCAAACGACCCCTTCAGGCTATTGCGCTGCTATTTCCATCTCCGGGCTCAACGTTCCGAGCCAGGCCACCAACCCCACGATCACCACCGCAGCCACCCATTCCACCAGCACGCTGCGCCGCAACGCATTAGCGGCGACGGCGTATTGCCCGTCCAGCAACGATCGCTCCAATAACGGCCCAAGGTGAAACCGGTTCAACGCGGCGAGCACTAGCATTCCTGCAAACAGCACCACTTTGATGAATAGCAAAACCCCGTAAGTACTGAGAAATACCTCATCCAGTTTCGGCCCGACAATGAACAGATAATTCACAACCCCCGTCACCGTAATGACCACCACGATGACCGCGCCAATCACCTCAAATCGATTAACGGCGCGGGCCAACAACTTGATGCGCGCTTCAGTGTGCAGGGCGTTGATTCTTGCCATCAGCGCAAACGCCATCAATGCGCCAAGCCAGGCCCCTGCCGTCAGCAGGTGCAGAATGTCCACCGTGAAATGCCCGACACGACGACTGCCTTCATCCATAGCGCCATGCCCGTTCCAGGCCAGGCTGGAAAGGGCAACACCGCCGGCAAAAGCTGCAACCCATAAACTGAAACCAGGTGCACGGAGCATCACCACTAAACCTGCGACGACCAGCGCAACAATGCGAACCCCCCAAGCCAACCCGACGTTCGTCTCGAACAGCATCATCTCAATGTGCGGACGCAGTTCGGCGAAGTCCGATTCCCCGCTCATGGCACTCGCCATCATCACCATGCTCGCGACGGACAACACCACTCCCAGCACCGCCGTTCCCGCTAACATCGGCCGAAACGGCAACACCGTTCCCGACAGCCGTTCCAGTCCTTTAAGGCTGTACAGCCCAAAGAGCGCCACCCCAAACAACAGCATCAAATCCACATACAACACAAAGCGAAGGGCAATGCTGATTGAGTCGCTCATCCATCACTTCACTTTGAACGTAACGTTGCCGGTGATCGGGTGAGTGTCCGAAGACACGGCGCGCCATTCGACTTTGTAGCTGCCGGTGGGCAGTGGCGAGAGCGGGGTGATGACCATGGTTTTCGGGTCGCTGCCGCCGGAAACTTTGGCCTTCATGGGCATGGGCGAATGGGCCATGCCGGGCATTTCGGTCATGACCAGTTTGGCGCCGGAGAACTGGGTCACGAGGTTTTCGGAGAAGTGCAGTTCGATGTTGCTCGGTGCTGTGCCGTCCGCGCCTTCGGCCGGGGTAGAGGAGAGCAGTTTCGGGTGGGCTTGAGCGAGTGCGCTCATGAGCAGCCCGGTTGAAAGTGCGATGGCAACAGCGGTGGTTTTGATTGTGCGCATGCAAGGCCTCTTACCGCTTTAAGCGGTTGGTTTTTAGGTTTTCGAGTTAATACATTTAGAACCACAGCCGAACGCCGACGACAAGGCGGGCTTCGCTGCGGTCCTCGCCTTCGTCCTTGGCGTAATCGGCGGTTTTGCCATAGGTGCGGTTCCAGGTCACGCCAATGTAGGGCGCGAATTCCCGGCGAATTTCATAGCGCAATCGCAGGCCGGCTTCGGTGTTGGACAGCCCGGAACCGATGCCCCGTTGCGGGTCGTTTTTGCCGTAGACATTGAGCTCGGCGGTCGGCTGCAAAATCAGCCGGTTGGTGAGCAGGATGTCGTAGTCGCCCTCCAGCCGTGCGGCGGTCTGGCCACCTTCGCCGATGAAGGCCGTGGCCTCGGCTTCGAAGTTGTACAGCGCCATGCCTTGCACACCTAGTGCGGCCCAGGTTTGTGGGGCGCCGGGTTTGAAATCCTGGCGCACGCCGGTCACCACGTCCCACCATGGGCTGATCGCGTGGCCCCAGAGGGCCTGGACTTCGGCGTCTTCGGTCTTGCCATTGACGCGTTCGCCTTCGGAGCGCAGCCACAGGCGATCGATGTCGCCGCCGACCCAGCCGGACAGATCCCACGCCAATGCGCTGCCGTCGTCGGCGTCCTGCCATTCGAGTTTGTCGGCGAGCAAGTAATAGTTGAGCGAGGAGTCATGCACGGCATGGCCGGCGGGGCTGACGTAGACGGCAGCGCGGTCGGCGTCAGTCAATGCCGGGATCGGCGTGCGACTTTGGGTCGGCGCGGCGGGCTGCATCTGGCCGTTGTCCATGCTCTGCATTTGGCTGTGATCCATGCCCGGCATCTGGCTATGGTCCATGCCCTGCATATCGTCGGTAGCAGCCATGGCCGAAGAAACCGTGAAGCCAGCGAGTGCCAAAGCGAGGCGGGTAGAGCGATTCAGTCTGGTCATGGGTAGCGCCTCATTCTTCCACGCGAACTTCACGGAACATCCCCATTTCCATGTGGTACAGGAGATGGCAGTGATAGGCCCAACGGCCGAGCGCGTCGGCGGTGACCCGGTAGCTGCGCTTTGATCCCGGTGGCATGTCGATGGTGTGTTTACGCACCATGAACTGGCCGTTCTCGTCTTCGAGGTCGCTCCACATGCCGTGCAGGTGAATGGGGTGAGTCATCATCGTGTCGTTGACCAGCACCACACGAATTCGCTCGCCGTACTTGAGTCGCAGCGGTTCGGCGTCGGAAAATTTCACGCCGTTGAACGACCAGGCGAACTTCTCCATATGGCCGGTGAGGTGCAGCTCGATAGTGCGACCGGGCTCGCGGCCATCCGGGTCTTCGAAGGTGCTGCGCAGGTCGGAGTAGGTCAGCACGCGGCGACCGTTGTCGCGTAGGCCCAGGCCCGGGTCGTCAAGTTTCGGCGAGGTGCTCATGGCTTGCATGTCCACCAGTGGGTTGTCTTTTTCCGTATCTGGGTGGGATTGCATACCGGCCATGCCACCCATGGCCATGCTGCTGTGATCCATGCCGGCCATGTTGTCCATGCCTTGGATGTCACCGCCGTCCATGCCCGTCATGCCTTGCGGTGCACTGTGATCCATCCCCGCCATGTCGCCGTCCATGCTGCCGTGATCCATCCCGCCCATGCCCATGTCATCCATGGTCACCAGCGGTCGCGGATCCAGCGGAGGCACTGGCGCCGACAAGCCGGCCTTCACCGCAAGGGTGCCTCGTGCAAAACCCGTTCGGTCCATCGACTGGGCGAACAGGGTATAGGCGTCCTGGGTCGGCTCGACGATGACATCGAACGTCTCCGCCACCGCGATGCGGAATTCGTCGACGCTCACCGGTTTGACGTGTTGGCCATCCGCGGCGACCACGGTCATTTTCAGGCCGGGGATGCGCACGTCGAAGTAGGTCATCGACGAGCCGTTGATGAAGCGCAGTCGCAGCTTTTCGCCGGGGCGGAACACGCCCGTCCAGTTCATGTTCGGCGCCTGGCCGTTCATTAAGTAGGTGTACGTGGCGCCGCTGACGTCGGCCAGATCGGTGGGGTTCATCTTCATCTCGGCCCACATCTTGCGATCGGCGACTGTCGAGCCCCAACCTTTCTCGCTGACGTCGTGGATGAAATCGCCCACGGTGCGCTTGTGGTAGTTGTAGTAATCCGATTGTTTCTTGAGTTTGCTCATCAGGCCGACCGCGTCTTCATCGGTCCAGTCGGTCAGCATCACCACGTAGTCGCGGTCGTACTGGAAAGGCTCCGGTTCCTTGGCGTCGATCACCAATGGCCCGTAAACCCCGGACTGTTCTTGAAAGCCCGAATGGCTGTGATACCAGTAAGTGCCGTTCTGCCGGACTTTGAACTGGTAGACGTACATCCCGTCCGGCTCTATACCGTGAAAGCTCAGGCCCGGCACGCCGTCCATGTTGGCGGGCAGCAAGATGCCGTGCCAGTGAATGGAAGTGGTGTCCTTGAGTTTGTTCTTCGCCCGCAGCGTGACGGTGTCGCCTTCCCGCCAGCGCAGCAGGGGGCCGGGAATGCCGCCGTTGATGGTCATCGCGGTTCGAGGGTTGCCGGTGATGTTGACCGGGGTTTCGCCGATGTACAGGTCGAACTCGGTACCGGCCAGCACGTTCGGTTCGCCGGGGCTGGTGACCGCCCAGACCGGCGTGCGCCACAGCCCGAGGCCCGCGAGGGCTCCACCCGCGGCCAGGCCCTTCACGAAAGTGCGTCTTGAGGTGTTGGAATGCATGCCGTTTTTCCCATCCGTCAGCCTGATGAAGCCCTCAAGTCCATCCTGAGCGGAGGGAGGAGAACTTAATGAGGTGAAGGCTAACAGGCGGCGCCTTTCAGCAGACTGAGGCCAAGATTACATTTCTGACAGTTTCACTCGGTGTTTAGTGACTTCTGTTCGGCTTGGACGAGTCTGCCACGGTCGCGTTACCGCAATTGATATACGAAGAAGACTTCAACCAGCGCTGATCCGGATAGTAAGAAAACAGCAACTGCCCGTCCTTCATCGAATCGATCAGCTGATGCGCAATCGCAGGTCTCACCGCCGGGCAACCCAGGCTTCTGCCGATCCGGCCATTCGCCCGCGCCAGGTCAGGACTGACATACGGCGCGCCATGAATAACGATCGCCCGCTCGAAAGCGTTGTCGTTGAAACCCGGCTCCAGACCTTCCATGCGCAACGAATAACCGTTCTGCCCGACATAGCTGGACTGGGTTCGGTACAAACCAAGGCTGGTGGCGAAGCTGGCATTGCGGTTGGAGAACTGACGGGCCATGTTTTCGCCGCTGTTGCGACCGTGGGCGACCAGTTCGTGGAACAACAATTTGCGTTGTTTAAGGTCGAACACCCAAAGACGCTGCGCGGTCGAGGGCAGGGAATAATCGATGACTGCTAGTCTTTGCACCGGGGCCGCGCTTTGGGCCCGGCTGCATTGGGAAGCGCGTACGGCCAAGGCAATCACCTTGGCGTTGGCATTGGGGGCCGCTTTGATCAGCGCGGCTTCAAGCGAATCGGCGTAGGCTGCCGGTAAGGTAAACGCGGTCAGCAACAGAGCCGTCATTAAAAAGCCGAAGCGGTCTAGGGCCATATGCAAGTCTCATCTGATTGTTTCGAGTCTAGCAGCGCGCACGACGCTAGCCGGTTGAAAACGGGAGATTAAGGATTATCCATGGGGCAGTTAACAAGGTTATTCGTCATAAGCCGCATATTTTTTATGGGCTTTCTGATAAGCGGCATGGCAATTGCGGAAACTTCGCCGATTGAGCAGTCATCTCCCGTTAGTGTCGGCGCGGATGCCGCGCCTGGTGATTATGTCGGTCAGGCGATTCAGGCGGCGTTGGCGCCATTGAGGTCGGCGTTTCCCCCGTTACTCACGTCACCGGGCCATCAACGGGTCGACGTCAATCGAGCGGTGCTGGATTTTTATAGCCATCGTGGCTATCGCGCCGCCTGGACGGACGATGACGATGTCGTCCAGTTATTGAAAAGCCTGAGTGACACCGGGGTCGATGGCCTGGACCCCGAGGATTTTCGAATTGCCGAACTGGTCACGGCCAGAAACTCGATGCAGGCAACTGAACCAACCCCCGGACAACGGGCGGCTTTTGATATCTCGGCGACCCAGACGTTCATCACGGCGCTGCTGCAGTTGCGGCGCGGCAAGGTCGACCCTTCGCGACTGGACATCCATTGGAATTTCGACCCGGTCGGCATCGATCCTCGGGAGGACGTCAATCTTTTCTTCGCTGCCCTCGATAGCCATGACGTCGCGCGCGCGTTCGCTCAAGCGCCGCCACAAGAAGCGATTTATGGCACGTTGCGACAGGGCCTGGCGCAATTGCGCAGGGTTCGCGACAGTGGTGGTTGGCCAAAGGTCCCGGGAGGGCAGACCCTCAGGCCTGGCATGGACGACGCCTCGGTTGCTCAGCTGCGAGCCCGTTTGGTGGCGGGTGGTTACCTAAGCGCGAAAATGAACGCGCGCTCCGACTACGACGACACCGTCATGGCGGCGGTAAAGAAGTATCAGGCCGAGCAATACCTCGGGGCGGATGGGGTGGCGGGGCCGGCGACACTCGCGGCGCTGAATGTGCCGGTCGAGGCGCGAATCGATCAGGTTCGCGTGAACATGGAGCGGGCGCGGTGGCTGCTGTACAAACTTCAGGGTACTTTTGTCATCGTCGACATCGCCGGGTACAAGGTTTCGTTCTATCGCGATGGCAAGCTGATATGGCGCTCCCGGGTGCAGGTCGGTAAACCGTATCGCAGCACACCGATTTTTCAATCCGAGATCACTTACATCACGTTCAACCCGACCTGGACCGTGCCGCCGACCATTCTGGTCAAGGACATGCTGCCGAAGATTCGCAACAATCCCGGTTATCTTGATGCAAACCGGATCCGCGTGATCGATCGAGAAGGCAACGTGCTCGACCCGTCGACTGTCGATTGGGACAACCCGCGCGGCCTTACGCTGCGTCAGGATGCAGGGTCGGATAACTCGCTGGGGCAGGTGGTCATCCGCTTTCCCAATGATTACGCCATTTATCTGCACGACACCCCGCATCGCGAGTTGTTTGCGCAATCCAATCGTGCGACCAGTTCTGGCTGTATTCGAGTAGAAAACCCGTTGCAATTGGTGGAGCTGTTGTTCAACGACCCGGTTCGCTGGGGCAGCGAAGGGATTCAAAATCAGTTAGCCAATGGCAAGACAGAGAACATCAGGCTCCCCGTGAAAGTGCCGGTGCTGTTGGCCTATTGGACAGTGGACCTGAGTCTTGATGGGCGAGTGACGTTCAAACCCGATGTGTATGGGTACGATAACCCTGTGTTGCGTGCGCTGAATCTGCCTTCGGAACGGCCAACGCTGGACGGGAGGCGAGCGGCGCCTCCCTCGATGGCGGTGGGGCAGAACAAGCTTTAAAGCCCCAGCCCTTCTTGCACCGCCAGAAGCAGGTTGTGTTCCGTCAGCGCGATCGCATCCGGCTGTTGTCCGGACTGTTCGATCGCCTGAAGCCACCAATGCGTATGGCCGTGTTCATCCACGGTTCGCAATAGCGCGAGTTCCTTGTCTGTCGAGTGAATCTCGATCCGCCCGGCACCGTCGGCGGTGAAGCGGGCGACGGGATCGAAGGTGATGCTGTGGTGGTTGCCTTCGATCAGCAGTTGGTCGATGGCGTAGTCGTAAGTCGCCCCGTCCGGAGCCCTCTCGAACACGTGAGTGGAGTTGCGTCGTAGCTTCAGGCCCACTTCGATCAGTGGCTGCAGCCAGGCTTCAATCTGGTGATATAGCTCGTAGACCTGGGCGGGCCAGCTGTCGATGGCCTGATCGGCGATGGTCGCATCGGCACTGGTTTGCCGGGATTGTTTCAGCTTCTCGGCGAGCTCGTCTGCTTTACTCATTTCGATTTCCTGTCGTGATGTCAGTTAATCGTAGCTCCTTCAAGGTCATGCGGTTTTGCCTTGCGTCATGCGATTGAAACACCCGCGTGACAAAACCAGTCTTCGGCCCTTTACGGCCAAATCAATCATCCCAAGGAGTGGGTAATGAAGAAATTTTACGCAATCGTCGCGTTGATCGCGCTGACCTTCGGCAACATCGGCCTGAGCAGCGCCCGCGAAACCCAGAGCAGTAAAGTCCAGGCGGAATCGGTCGCAGGGGTGTTCGATTACTACTTGCTGACGCTCTCCTGGTCGCCGACCTTCTGCCTGACCCACAAAGATGATACGCAATGCTCGGGTAAAGGCTACGGCTTCGTGCTTCACGGTCTCTGGCCGCAATACGCCAAGGGCGGTTGGCCGGAGTCCTGCCCGCCGAGGGTGACCTTGTCGCCGGCGGAAAATGCCAAGGGCCTGACCTTGTTCCCGACCCAGAAGCTGCTCGATCACGAATGGGCCAAGCACGGCACGTGCAGCGGCCTCGGCGCCATGGGGTACCTGGACGCGTCCGACAAGGCGCTCGGTGCGGTCAAGATCCCGCAGAAGCTGCAACCGTTCAGCAGCTCGTATTACTTTGAAGCTCAGGAAATCGCGCAGATGTTTCGCCAAAGCAACCCCGGGATTCCGGCCAATGGCATTGCCGTGATTTGCAATGGCCCGGAGTTGTCGGAAGTGCGGGTGTGCATGGGCAAGGACCTGGGGTTTGGCGCGTGCGGGACGGGTGTAAAGACACAGTGTCGGGCAGGGGATATTCGGGTTCCGCCTTCGCGGTGATGGATTGACTGTTGCGGACCAGTAGGAGCCAGGCTTGCCGGCGAAGGCGTCCTTAAGGGCGCCTTCGCCGGCAAGCCTGGCTCCTACGAAAATCGGTTTACGCAACGGAATGTAGCCGTTCAGTGTCATCTCGCTGACTGTACGGGCAACCCAAGCGCCACCAGTTCCTCGCGCAGTTGTTCCGGGCTGAAGAACTGAACCGCATGAAATCCCTCCCGGCGTGCTCCTGCGATATTCGGCGCATGATCATCGACGAACACCGCGCGGCGGCTATCAACGTCAAACCGCGATAGCAGTAACTGAAAAATCTCCGGCGAAGGCTTGATTATCCCCTCGGCACCCGACACCAGAATGCCTTCGAATCGCTGCAAGAACTCAAAGCGTTCAAGGGCAATCGGAAAGGTTTCGGCGGACCAGTTGGTCAGCGCCAATAACCGCACGCCTTTGGCATGCAGTTCATCGAGGATGTTCACCGTTTCTTCTATGGCACCATCGAGCATTTCTTCCCAGCGCTCGCGGTAGGCGCGAATCAATGCTTCCTGGGATGGGTGTCGGGCGATGGCTTCCTCAATCGCCTCCTGCCAGGTTCTGCCTTGGTCCTGTTGTTCGTTCCAGGCGGTGTGGCAGACCTCAGACAGGAATGTTTCCATGGCCTCCAGGTCTTCACCGAACAACTTTCGGTAAAGGTTTCTGGGGTTCCAGCGGATAAGGACATTGCCGAGATCGAACACAACGGTGTCAATGGCGGCAGGGTAGTGCGCAGCGCTCATGTTTTTCCTCCTTGGGTAAACGGCCGGGGCATGCACGGCAGCCGATATCGAAGCGTTCGACAGGCTCCTGAGGTTTTTCATCCTAGCAGAGACGGTTTTCGTGTTTCACTCGCGCGGGCAAATCGGTCTCTGTAAACCTGGCCTAATTGCCCCGCACAACCCCGTAGAGTAAGCTCACAAAGAATAAGGGTTTTGGGCCTTTGCCCATGCCTTACCCTTTCAGGACTCGCTTTTGCCTATCCCCATTCCCGATCCGCACCACGCGCCCGATGGTGCCTTGAGGCGGTTGCCCCTGCTCAAAGCTGCGGTGCTGTTTATTGCGGCAGTGTGCCTTTGTCTTTGTGGGCTGCTTTATCTGCAACTGGAGCAGTCGCGCCGTCACGATCTGGCGTTGGCCGAGGTGTCTTCGTCGAACCTGACGCGAGCCATGGCGCAACAGGCCGAAGACACGTTCATGAAAGCCGATCTGGTGCTGATCAGTCTGGTGGACTGGATTCAGGCTGAAGGTTTCGACGCTGTCCAGACGCCACGCTTGCAGAAAACCTTCGCCCGGCGGGTGCAGGCGCTGCATCAGTTGCACGGGATATTTCTGTTCGACAAGCAGGGGCAACGGGTCGTGACGTCGTTCGAAAACCTGTCCCGTGGCCCAGGTGTGGCGGACCGCGAATACTTCAGGTTTCACCAGCAGAACGTATCGTCCCTGGCACACATCGGCCCAGCGATTCGCAGTCGGGAGAGTGGCGAATGGATCATTCCGGTGTCCAGACGGATAAACGACCAGGACGGCAATTTCCAGGGGGTGTTGCTGGCCGGGATCAAGATGTCGTACTTCGACCAGTTCTTCAAAAGCTTCAGCCTCGATAACAACGGCGCGATGTTTTTGGCGTTGACCGATGGAACACTGCTGGCGCGACGGCCGTTTGTGGAATCGCAGATCGGCACGTCATTGGCTCAGGGGGAGATTTTTAAAAAACTTCTGCCCAGTGCGACATCCGGCAACGCCATGATCAGCTCGGTGGTGGATGGCATCGTTCGGTTGTATGGCTACCGACAACTCGATACCTATCCGGTGGTGGTCGCGGCGGCATCTTCCAAAGACGCGATCCTCAAGGACTGGTATGACACGGCGATTCAATCCAGTGTGATCGTCGCTCTGGTCGTCCTTGGCGTGGGGTTGTTCGGTTGGGTGTTCATTCATCAGGTGCGCGCGGGCGAGCGCATCGAGGCGGATTTGCGCGAGGCGCAGAAAACCCTGGAGCTGATCGCCACCCACGACAGCCTGACCGGGTTGGCCAACCGTCGATTGTTCGAGCGGGCGCTGGAGATCGAGTTCGGGCGCGGTGCCCGGCGGTCGAGCCCGCTGAGCCTGATCATGCTCGATATCGATTACTTCAAACGCTATAACGACACCTACGGTCATGTGGCGGGGGACCATTGCCTGGCCGAAGTGGCGCGGGCTCTGAAGAGTTGCTGTCACCGCAATGCCGATCTGGCGGTGCGCTACGGCGGCGAAGAGTTTGCAGTGCTGCTGCCGGACACCGACATCCATGGTGCGCTGACGATCGCTGAGAAGATCCGTCGCAGCGTCATGGACAAAAACATCATCCACAGCGGCTCACCCACGGGCTACGTGACGGTCAGCCTTGGCTGTTATTCGTTTGTGCCAACGGGGCACGACAGCACCGAAATGTTGATCAAGCGCGCGGATGCGGCGCTGTACCAGGCCAAGCATTCGGGGCGAAATCGTTCGGCGGTGTTGTCCATGGAAGGCGGCGTCGAGGCACTGATGCGCTCGGACCGCTAATGCTAGTCAGTTAAGTGCAATCCATGTGGGAGCGGCGGTGCGGCGATCCGACTTGCTCGCGAAGGCGGCGGCACAGTCAACATTGATGTCGCCTGACACACCGCCTTCGCGAGCAAGCCCGCTCCCACAGGTTTCGCATTGGTCGTCATGGATTGCTTTTATGCATCGAACTGCCCGTCCCACCGCCAGCACCACCAGTGCCACCACCGGCAGACCCCGTCCCGCCTCCAGCACCCGAGCCGGAACCGCTGGCGCCGCCATAGGTGCCCGTGCCGCTGACTTGCGTTATTCAGGGGCGGTGACCAGGCAGGGCTGCTATGGTCAGTGAAGAGCCTGGCTGTCATGACGACAGACCAGACCGCGCCGGCCTCACCCGATAAGGCGATCGATCGACAGGATCAAGTGCATGGATTTTACTGCCATTACTACCGCTGCACCTGCGCGTCATACACCGATTACTCGAAATCTGATGTTCGTCATCGGCGTGCTGTTTATGGTAGGGGTGTTGATCGCGCTGATGGCCCTGTTCAGCATTGCCGCACGGCTCGATATTCAGGATCTGGGCAAAACCACGTTCTACACGCAACGGGCACTTGAGAACCGCATCACCGCCTCGAAAAACTACATCGCCAGCTACGCCAACTGGACGACCGCCTACGACCACCTGAACGACAAGGTCGATGTGCAGTGGGCTTACGTCGAGCAGAACATGGGTAAAACCCTGTTTACCATCGATCACTACGACGCGGTTTTCGTAATCGATGGTCAGCGAACCAAATACGCCACGGTGCGCGGGCTGCTGGTTCAGGATCAGGCGACAGCCTATCTGTCGACCTCGATGGCGACGCTTGTAGACGAGGTTCAAAGTCAGGAAAGCCTCATCGAGCCCATCAGCCGGTACACTTTGTTCGAAGGCAAGCCGGCGCTGTTGACGGCGGCCGCGATCGTGCCCAATGACGAACGCCCGGCGGTCGATCCCAAGAGCACCTCAGTGCTGATATACGTCGACCAGTTGAACCCTGAAAAGCTCGCTACCTTGAGCGCCGATTACGGTTTGCATGACTTGAGCCTGACGGCCGACGACGTCATTGTTCCCGGTCAGCCAGCCGTCGCTCTGACCGGCACCGGTTACAGCCTGGACTCCCGGCTTGAGCAGCCGGGTCACCAATTGCTTTGGTCGTTGCTGCCGCCACTGGGCGGGGCGTTGTTGATTCTGGCGTTATTGACGGCTTACTTCTTTCGTTATGTCCTGCGCACGTCGGGGCATGTGGATGCCAGTTACACCAGCCTCGATTTGTCGAATCAGGCGCTTGAGGCCAGTGAAGAACGCTTTCGTGCGGTGGCCGAAGCCGCGTCCGACTGGATCTGGGAAACCGACGAACAGCATTGCATCACTTATCTGTCGGGGCGCTTCAGCACCGTCACCGGGTTCTCGGATCAACAATGGCTGGGGCAGAACATCGGGCAACTGCTCAATTGCGAAACCACGCCCTTGTCGCTGTGGCTGAACAAACTTGATGAAGAGCAAGCCGTCAGCCACTTGCGCTGTTCCTACCGTGATCAATCGGGGCAACAGCGAGTGTGCCGGGTGTCGGCGCGACCGATCCAGCGCAAGGGCGCGCTATTGGGTTTTCGCGGGACGGCCAGCGACATCACAGATGAAGTCGCCGCCCATGCGCAGATCCAGCATCTATCGATGCACGACGCACTGACCGGCTTGCCGAACCGCAACAAACTGGCGCGCTACCTCGAAGATGCGCTGGCACTGAAAGAGCAATCGACGGCGTTGACGTTGTTGATGATCGACCTGGATAACTTCAAGCCGATCAACGATTCCCTCGGCCACCCGGCGGGCGATGCGGTATTGCTGGAAGTGGCGATCCGTTTGCGCGAATGCACGCGGGATATCGATCTGGTTGCGCGATTGGGGGGCGACGAGTTCGTGCTGGTGCTCCACGGCATGGACAGCCACGCGGAAATCGACCGGTTTTGCGAGCGCTTGCTCGACAGCCTGCATCAACCGATCCATTACGATCATCACACGCTGCACATTGGCGCGAGCATCGGTATCGCCTTGAGTCGGCGCCAGGGGCACGTTCCGGAGGAGCTGATTCGCTGTGCCGATATCGCGTTGTATCAGGCCAAATCCAATGGCAAGAAGACCTGGTGCTACTTTGCGCCGCACATGAACGATCAGATCCAGCACCGCCGACAACTGGAAAGCGACCTGCGTCAGGCGATCAAGAACAACGAATTCGTGATGCATTACCAGCCGCGTTATCACGTCGATGGCAAACAGATCGTCTCGGTCGAAGCGCTGCTGCGCTGGCAGCATCCGGTGCAAGGCTTGTTGAACCCCGATGCGTTTATCCCATTGGCCGAGCAGACCGATCTGATCGTGCCATTAGGGCGCTGGGTGTTGCGCGAGGCGTGCGAGACAGCCCTGACCTGGCCGGGAGCGATGATGGTGTCGGTCAACTTGTCGCCGGTGCAGTTTGCCCGTAGCGATGTGATCGAGGATGTCCGGGAGGCATTGATCCAGAGCCGCTTGCCCGCCAGTCGACTGGAACTGGAGATCACGGAAAATGTGATGCTCATCGATGTCGACGGCGCTCTGGCGACCATGAATGCGCTCAAGGAGTTGGGCGTACGGCTGAACATGGACGATTTCGGCACCGGTTATTCTTCGCTCGGTTACTTGCGCACGTATCCGTTCGACGGGATCAAGATCGACAAGCGCTTCATTGCTTCCATGAGCAACGGCAGCAATGACCGCGCCGTGGTGCAGGCGATCATCAACCTGGGCAAGGCCATGGGCCTGACCGTGACGGCCGAAGGTGTCGAGACGCTGGAGCAACTGGACTTTCTGATTTCGGACCAGTGCCATGAAGTGCAGGGGTTCTACCTCAGTCGGCCGGTGGACAGATATGCACTGCTGCCGTTGCTCAAGGCATCATGGGACGATCACCCGCTGTAAGTCTCGCGCCTTTAGTCGCCTGTTTCGTTCGCCACGGCAACTGCCGTGGCGCACCCCGGTCACAACTGGATACCGCCCCATCCGTTGCGAGCGTCGGATCATGAAGAACCTGAAAATCGCCACCTTCAACGTCAACGGCATGCGCGCCCGCTTGCCGAACCTGCTGGCCTGGCTTGCGCGAGAACAGCCAGACATCGCCTGCTTGCAGGAACTCAAATCGGTCGACGGCGCATTCCCCGTCGCGGAGCTGGAGGCCGCCGGGTATGGCGCCGTCTGGCACGGCCAGGTGTCGTGGAACGGGGTGGCGATTCTGGCGCGCGATGCGCAGCCGTTGGAGAGCCGGCGCGGTTTGCCAGGTAATGACAGCGATACCCATAGCCGCTACGTGGAAGCCGCCGTGCACGGGGTTCTGGTGGGATGTCTGTACCTGCCCAATGGCAATCCGCAGCCGGGGCCGAAGTTCGATTACAAACTGGCGTGGTTCGAGCGTCTGATTTCGCACGCCAAGGACTTGCAGAGCAGCGACCATCCGGTGGTGCTAGCCGGCGATTACAACGTGGTACCCACCGATCTGGACATCTACAACCCGCGCTCCTGGCTCAAGGATGCGCTGCTGCAACCCGAGAGTCGCGCGTGTTATCAGCGGTTGCTGGATCAGGGTTGGACCGATTCCCTGCGTCATCTGTATCCAGAGGAGCGGATCTACACCTTCTGGGATTATTTCCGGCAGCACTGGCAGAAAAACTCGGGGTTGCGCATCGATCATCTGCTGCTCAACCCGGCACTGAGTCCTTACCTGCAGGAGGCTGGCGTCGATGCCTGGGTTCGCAACGAACCTCATGCCAGCGATCATGCACCGACATGGATTCGAGTGGGTTCGCGCAAGCGTCGATAATCCTGGCGTGTGCGGTGATTGGCTAAATCAATTGTCAGTCCGACCGTATTTTCCCTTATACATGGCGCCCATCGGTGGAGCGATCCATCCGCGGACCTCTGCATAAAGGATTGAGCGATGAGCGAGACACAACTGACGAATCTTGCGCTGTACCTGCAACGCCTGGGCTTCGATACGCCCCCGGCGCCGACCCTGGAAACCCTGCGCCAACTGCAGCTGCGCCACACCGGCGCCTTCCCGTTTGAAAACCTCACCACTTTAATGGGCGAACCGGTGCTTATCGATCTGCCGTCCATCGAGCAGAAAGTCCTGCACGAAGGTCGCGGGGGCTACTGCTACGAACTCAACAACCTGTTCCTGGCCTTGCTTCAGACGCTGGGTTTCGAGGCGCGCGGCATCACCGGCCGCGTGGTCATGAACCAGCCGGAAGGCGCATGGACCGCACGCACTCACCGCTTGAGCCTGGTAACCCTCGGCGGTGTACGCTACATCACTGACGTCGGCTTCGGCGGTATGGTGCCCACCGCCCCGCTGATGCTGGATACCGAAGCTGAGCAGTTCACTCCCCACGAAACCTATCGCATCGAACCGCATGCCGACGGCTACACCCTGCGTGCTAACGTCGGTGATGAATGGCGTGCGATGTACATCTTCGACCTGCAACGTCAGGAAGACATCGATTACACCCTCGGCAACTGGTACGTCTCGACCCATCCTGAATCTTCCTTCGTGAAACAATTGATGGTGGCGCGGACGGGGGAGGGATGGCGACGCACATTGAGTAACGGCAGCTTTGCCATTCACCGCATGGGCAGTGAGAGCGAGCGGCGGCAGGTGACGGATGTGGATGAGTTGATCGGGTTACTGGAACGTGAATTCGGGATTCGAGTGCCAGCGCAGGAAGTGTTGAAGCGGGTGCTGGAGCGGTTGATTGAGCCTGTGTCGCAGGCAAATTAAGCTCCACGCAAAGGGGCGGATTTGATCAATTCGCTCCTTTTTCTTTTGCTCGATCCAGGCGTGGGTGTGTTGGTTTTGTGCCTAGGAACGAACCTCAAGCTCCATCACGTGATGGATTTCGCTGAGGACCTCTGACAACTTTTTCTCCAGGCTTTTCAGCTCGGAGGCGGTGAGGCCTTTTTTGAGATGCCCGACATTGGCAACAGCCGTGTTCTGATCGGGCTTCGCCGTTTTGCCTTTATCACTGAGCAATGCCTGGCGCAGGGTATTGTTGATCACCGTCTGGTAGCCATACCCCTCGCTTTCTGCCAACGCGCGCGCGGCCTCTATGACGACATCATCGAGCATGATGGTGATTCGGGTCTTGCCTTTGCTGGAGGCAACCGCTCCACGCTTGGCATTGCTGAAGTCGTATTCATCTTTCATCGGTCAAGCCTCCATATAGTGGCGACGCTCGTTTTTGGTGGCGATGCGCGCGGAAATGATTCGCACGAAATTCGGGTCGCGGTAGGTGTATGCAACGACCAGCAGTCGACCTTTGGCATCCAGCCCGATGATGATCCATCGCTGCTCATCATGGTGGTTGTCCTGAAGCGTCAACGCTCGATCGTCATAAAACACAGGTTCTGTCTCGGCGAGGCTGATGCCTTGGTGCTTCAGTTTGTTGGCCGCGTTCTTTGCCTTGTGATACTGAATTTCGAATGACTTCATTATGCATACTTTATATGCATAAGCGAGAGGGCGGCCGTGCCGGCGGTCGCTTGGAAAGCAAAAGATTAGCGGTGGAGAGGAATAGGGGAGGAGGGATGTATTTCAAGAGTTTTTAGGCCGGAGGCTCTACGGCTTAAGGACAGTGTGAACATCTGTCCGTAATCTGACTGGTTGGTTGTATACAACTCTATAGACATTTGTCCTGACTATTGAATACAGTGTGCGCACAACAAAAACCAGGGAACCCCCCAACCATGAAAACGCCCCATGTTTCACAACAACGGCCCGAGGATGAGAATCTCGGGATCGGCGCGAATATGGCTTACGGCCTGCAACACGTTCTGACCATGTATGGTGGTATCGTCGCGGTGCCTTTGATCATCGGCCAAGCGGCCGGGCTCTCGCCGGCGGACATCGGTTTGTTGATTGCTGCTTCATTGTTTGCAGGGGGGCTGGCGACGTTGCTGCAGACCCTGGGTTTACCGTTTTTCGGTTGTCAGTTGCCGCTGGTGCAGGGCGTGTCGTTTTCCGGCGTTGCGACCATGGTGGCGATTGTCAGCAGCGGTGGGGAGGGTGGCTTTCAGTCGATTCTCGGAGCGGTGATTGCCGCGTCGTTGATCGGCTTGCTGATCACGCCGGTGTTCTCGCGAATCACCAAGTTCTTTCCGCCGTTGGTAACCGGCATTGTGATCACCACTATCGGCCTGACGCTGATGCCGGTGGCTGCGCGCTGGGCCATGGGCGGCAACAGCCATGCCCCGGACTTCGGCAGCATGGCAAACATCGGCCTGGCGGCGGTGACGTTGGTGCTGGTACTGCTACTGAGCAAGATCGGCAGTGCGAGCATCTCCCGTTTGTCGATCCTCTTGGCAATGGTCATTGGCACCGTCATCGCCGTGTTCCTCGGCATGGCGGATTTCTCGTCCGTCACCCAAGGCCCGATGTTCGGCTTCCCGGCACCGTTCCATTTCGGCATGCCGACGTTCCACTTCGCCGCGATTCTGTCGATGTGCATCGTGATCATGGTGACCCTGGTGGAAACCTCCGCCGACATTCTGGCCGTCGGTGAAATCATCGGCACCAAAGTCGACTCCAAACGCCTGGGCAACGGCCTGCGGGCCGACATGCTGTCGAGCATGATCGCGCCGATCTTCGGCTCCTTCACCCAGAGTGCTTTCGCCCAGAACGTCGGGCTGGTGGCGGTCACCGGGATCAAGAGCCGTTTCGTGGTGGCCACCGGCGGTGTGTTCCTGGTGGTTCTCGGTTTGCTGCCCTTCATGGGCCGCGTCATCGCCGCCGTGCCAACCTCCGTACTCGGCGGCGCCGGCATCGTGCTGTTCGGCACCGTGGCGGCCAGCGGCATCCGGACGCTGTCCAAGGTCGACTACCGCAACAACGTCAACCTGATCATCGTCGCCACCTCCATCGGTTTCGGCATGATCCCCATCGCTGCACCGAATTTCTACGACCACTTCCCCAGCTGGTTCGCGACGATCTTCCACTCGGGCATCAGCTCCTCGGCAATTATGGCCATCGTGCTGAACCTGGCCTTCAACCACCTCACTGCCGGTAACTCGGATCAACAATCGGTGTTTGCGGCCGGTACCGAGCGAGTCTTGCGTTATCAGGATCTGGCGGCGTTGCGGGAAGGGGATTACTTCAGCGAAGGCAAGTTGCGTGACTGCGACGGGAATGAGATTCCGGTGGTAGAGGCAGAGCATGGGCATGCCGAGCCGCGGGCGGTGCATGCGAAAAGCAGTGAGCATGTTTGACGGCGGTACCCGGTAAAGAGGCAGGTAGATCAAAAGATCGCAGCCTGCGGCAGCTCGGGGATTCGTGTGAGATGCGATCTCCGGAGCTGCCGAAGGCTGCGATCTTTTGACTTTATGGCGAGCACAAAAAAGCCCCTGAGTCTTTCGAATCAGGGGCTTTTCGGTCTTGCTGTCTGGCTCCACGACCTGGACTCGAACCAGGGACCCAGTGATTAACAGTCACTTGCTCTACCAACTGAGCTATCGCGGAATGGCGTCTATGTTACTGATTCAAAAAGAGAAGTCAAGCCTCTGTCGGCAGTTTGATGTTTTCATCGGATCAGAGGGGGGTTATCGGCCATTGGCGGTTACCAGAATCGCGGTAGAGGTCTACCATGGTCGCCCGGAAGTGGTGACACGCGCTGCCGGCCCTCAGCCGAAAAGGTACGCGCCATGAATCATCCAGCCCTCACACTTCAAAACAGCGGGGTGTTCGCATGAGCATCGCTCAGATCAGCCTGCCCAAAGGCGTTGGTCCGCACGCCGAGAAACTGTTCGACGCAATCACTCAGGCCAGCACCGCTGACGAATTGAACCGCGCGGGCGGCAAGGCCGAAGGTTTTGTCCTGGGCCTGGAAAGCACCAAGGCGATTAAAAGCCAGGTGGCCGAGTCGCTTTATGTCGCCTATGACGACGCGGCCAGCCAGCGCGCGGGCGAACTGGCCTAACCGCCGAAGGTAATAGTGCCGAGCATCAGCTTGGCGTACAGCATCGTGGCGGTCAGTTGTACCAGCCACAAGGCCAGGCCGCCAAGGAACACGCCCGCAGCCACTTGCAGCACCAGGTTATTACCGCGTTTGGCCGAAGAGCGGGGTACGAAGTGGTCCAGCTCGTCGCGGTCGGCGCGTAGGTCATCGTTTTTCATGTGGGTTCTCAAGAATTCTCGGGTGTACTCATAACCTGTGGGAGCGGGCTTGCTCGCGAAGGCGGCGGCACATCCAGCATCAATGTGACAGATAGACCGCTTTCGCGAGCAAGCCCGCTCCCACATTTTTGATCTGCGTGCAGTCTAGAGCGAGCGGTCGCCGAACTGGGAATTATCAAAGACAAATAAAAAACGGGAAGCCCTGCGGCTTCCCGTTTTCGTATCACGCGAGGACTCAGATCACCTGAACGATGGCCTTGGTCACGACGTCGATGTTGCTCTGGTTCAGCGCAGCAACACAGATGCGGCCGGTGTCCAGAGCGTAGATGCCGAACTCGCTGCGCAGGCGGGTAACCTGCTCAACCGTCAGGCCGGAGTAGGAGAACATGCCGCGCTGGCGACCGACGAAGCTGAAATCGCGCTGTGGAGCGTTTTTCGCCAGCAGGTCGACCATCTGGGTGCGCATGCCGCGAATCCGCAGGCGCATTTCTGCCAGTTCCTCTTCCCACTGGGCACGCAGTACCGGGCTGTTCAGCACGGCGGCGACGATGCTTGCACCGTGGGTCGGCGGGTTGGAGTAGTTGGTGCGGATCACGCGTTTGACTTGCGACAGTACGCGCGCGCTTTCTTCTTTCGATTCGCTGACGATCGACAGGGCGCCAACGCGCTCGCCGTACAGCGAGAAGGATTTGGAGAACGAACTGGAAACGAAGAAGGTCAGGTCCGATTCGGCGAACAGGCGCACGGCCGCGGCGTCTTCATCGATACCGTCGCCAAAGCCCTGGTAAGCCATGTCGAGGAACGGCACGTGACCTTTGGCCTTGACCACTTCCAGCACGTTTTTCCAGTCCGCCGGGCTCAGATCCACGCCGGTCGGGTTGTGGCAGCAAGCGTGCAGCACAACGATGGAGCCGGACGGCAGGGCGTTCAGGTCTTCCAGCAGGCCGGCGCGGTTAACGTCGTGGGTGGCGGCGTCGTAGTAGCGATAGTTCTGCACCGGGAAACCGGCGGTTTCGAACAGGGCGCGGTGGTTTTCCCAGCTCGGGTCGCTGATGGCCACGACGGCGTTCGGCAGCAGTTGCTTGAGGAAGTCGGCGCCGATTTTCAGCGCGCCGGTACCGCCGACGGCTTGGGTGGTGATAACCCGGCCAGCGGCGATCAGCGGCGAATCATTGCCGAACAGCAGTTTCTGCACGGCCTGGTCGTAGGCGGCGATGCCGTCGATCGGCAAGTAGCCACGGGAAACGTGTTGAGCGGCGCGAATCGTCTCGGCTTCGACAACGGCGCGCAGGAGTGGAATTCGCCCCTCCTCGTCGCAGTAAACACCGACCCCCAGGTTGACCTTGTTGGTACGGGTATCGGCATTGAATGCTTCGTTGAGGCCCAGGATTGGATCGCGTGGTGCCATTTCGACAGCGGAGAACAGGCTCATTATTGCGGCGGCTCTGAATGGAGTGTGGAGGGACGTGTCGCGCTCCAGCCGAATGCACTAGAGCGGTGCACAAACGGGGAGCTAGTATAGAGGCCATCAGCGATTGATGGCGACAGGCGATTCGGCTTTTACCGTAAGTTTTTCCAATTATTTTTCGATCGTGGGTCGAGTGGTGTCGTCAAAGGTTTTACCCGATGTAGGACGTTTGCCTTGAAAGCGATGGCAATCGGCTCCACATTGAGCACAATCCAGTTTTTTCCTTGGGCGACATCGGTCGTTTGTGGTTTTTTTCGTCGCTGTCCGGTTTGACCGGACAGGCGCGAATCCAGAGGTATGTATGTCTGAATTCCAGCTAGTTACCCGCTTCGAGCCCGCCGGCGATCAGCCGGAAGCCATCCGCCTGATGGTCGAGGGCATTGAGGCCGGGCTGGCGCACCAGACGCTGCTCGGTGTGACCGGCTCGGGCAAGACCTTCAGCATCGCCAACGTGATCGCCCAGATACAGCGCCCGACGCTGGTGCTGGCGCCCAACAAGACCCTGGCCGCGCAGTTGTATGGCGAATTCAAGGCGTTCTTCCCGAACAACGCCGTTGAATACTTCGTGTCTTATTACGACTACTACCAGCCCGAAGCCTACGTGCCGTCGTCCGATACCTTCATCGAGAAGGATGCCTCGATCAACGACCACATCGAGCAGATGCGCCTGTCCGCCACCAAGGCGCTGCTGGAGCGCAAGGATGCGATCATTGTCACCACTGTGTCGTGCATCTACGGTCTGGGCAGTCCGGAAACCTATTTGAAGATGGTGTTGCACGTGGATCGCGGCGACAAGCTCGACCAACGCGCGCTGTTACGTCGGCTGGCCGACCTGCAATACACCCGCAACGACATGGACTTCGCCCGGGCGACCTTCCGGGTGCGCGGCGACGTGATCGATATCCACCCGGCGGAATCCGATTTCGAAGCGATCCGCATCGAGCTGTTCGATGACGAAGTGGAGAGCTTGTCCGCCTTCGATCCGCTGACCGGTGAAGTCATCCGCAAACTGCCGCGTTTCACCTTCTATCCAAAGAGCCACTACGTGACCCCGCGGGAAACCCTGCTCGAGGCCACCGAAGGGATCAAGGTCGAATTGCAGGAGCGCCTGGAATACCTGCGCTCCAATAACAAACTGGTGGAAGCCCAGCGACTGGAGCAACGCACCCGTTTCGACCTGGAGATGATCCTCGAACTGGGTTACTGCAACGGCATCGAAAACTATTCGCGCTACCTGTCGGGCCGTGAATCCGGCCAGGCGCCGCCCACGTTGTTCGACTACCTGCCGGCGGATGCCTTGCTGGTGATCGACGAATCCCACGTCAGCGTGCCGCAAGTCGGCGCCATGTATAAAGGTGACCGTTCCCGGAAAGAAACGCTGGTGGAGTACGGTTTCCGCTTGCCCTCGGCCCTGGACAACCGGCCGATGCGTTTCGACGAGTTCGAAAGCATCAGTCCCCAAACGATTTTTGTCTCGGCCACGCCGGGCAATTACGAGGCGGAGCACGCCGGCCGAGTGGTCGAGCAATTGGTGCGACCGACTGGCCTGGTGGACCCGCAAATCGAGATTCGTCCGGCGTTGACTCAGGTCGACGACTTGCTCTCGGAAATCACCAAGCGTGTGGCCCTGGAAGAGCGGGTGCTGGTTACCACGCTGACCAAGCGCATGTCCGAAGACTTGACCGATTACCTGGCCGACCACGGTGTGCGCGTGCGTTACCTGCATTCGGACATCGACACCGTGGAGCGGGTCGAAATTATCCGTGACTTGCGTCTCGGCGTCTTCGATGTGCTGGTGGGGATCAACCTGCTGCGTGAAGGCCTGGACATGCCGGAAGTCTCGCTGGTGGCGATTCTCGACGCGGACAAGGAAGGTTTCCTGCGTTCCGAGCGCTCACTGATCCAGACCATTGGCCGGGCGGCGCGCAACCTCAATGGGCGGGCGATTTTGTACGCAGATCGCATCACCGGCTCCATGGAGCGGGCGATCGGCGAGACCGAGCGTCGTCGCGACAAGCAGATCGCCTTCAACCTGGCCAATGGCATTACGCCGAAGGGTGTGTTCAAGGACGTCGCCGACATTATGGAAGGCGCGGTCGTGCCGGGTTCGCGCAGCAAGAAGCGCAAAGGCATGGCCAAGGCCGCCGAGGAAAGTGCCAAGTACGAGGCCGAACTGCGCTCGCCAAGCGAGATCAGCAAACGCATTCGTCAGCTGGAAGAAAAGATGTACCAGCTCGCCCGCGACCTGGAATTCGAAGCCGCGGCGCAGTTGCGCGACGAAATCGGCAAGTTGCGGGAGCGGTTGATCGCGGTTTGATTTGTGGTGTCTGACAGGGCCTCTTCGCGAGCAAGCCCGCTCCCACAGTAGACCGCGTCCGCCCGGACAACTCGGTCAACTGTGGGAGCGGGCTTGCTCGCGAAGGCGTACGACTGAACGCCATATTCGTCAGCTAAAGCGCTTCCCCCCAGCCCTCAACCCACCTCGGCCTATGAGTGATGTGGAGGTAAATACCCCACTCACTGGAGCCGGGCGGCTATCGCCTGTTACCATTCGCCTCTTGTTTGATCTTCGCTTTTATTCTTTTCGAGACATGCCATGACCACCGTCCGCACTCGCATCGCGCCATCGCCTACCGGGGACCCCCACGTAGGTACCGCTTACATCGCTTTGTTCAACTACTGCTTTGCCAAGCAGCATGGCGGTGAGTTCATCCTGCGGATCGAAGACACCGACCAACTGCGTTCGACCCGCGAGTCCGAACAGCAGATTTTCGATGCCCTGCGCTGGTTGGGTATCGACTGGAGCGAAGGCCCGGACGTCGGCGGCCCGCACGGTCCTTACCGTCAAAGCGAGCGCGGCGATATCTATCAGAAGTACTGCCAGCAATTGGTCGACTTGGGTCATGCCTTCCCGTGCTTCTGCACGGCTGAAGAACTGGACCAGATGCGCGCCGAGCAAATGGCCCGCGGCGAAACCCCGCGTTACGACGGCCGTGCGCTGTTGCTCTCCAAGGAGGAAGTCGCGCGTCGTCTGGCCGCTGGCGAGCCACACGTCATCCGCATGAAAGTGCCGACCGAAGGCGTGTGCGTGGTGCCTGACATGCTGCGTGGCGACGTCGAGATCCCGTGGGATCGCATGGACATGCAAGTGCTGATGAAGACCGACGGCTTGCCGACGTACTTCCTGGCCAACGTTGTCGATGACCACTTGATGGGCATCACCCACGTTTTGCGTGGTGAAGAATGGCTGCCTTCGGCGCCGAAACTGATCCTCTTGTACGAATACTTTGGTTGGGAGCAACCGCAGCTGTGCTACATGCCACTGCTGCGTAACCCGGACAAGAGCAAGCTGTCCAAGCGCAAGAACCCGACCTCGGTGACGTTCTACGAGCGCATGGGTTTCATGCCGGAAGCAATGCTCAACTACCTGGGCCGCATGGGCTGGTCGATGCCGGACGAGCGCGAGAAGTTCTCCCTGCAGGAAATGGTCGACAACTTCGACCTGCAGCGCGTCTCCCTCGGCGGGCCGATTTTCGACATCGAGAAACTGTCGTGGCTCAACGGCCAATGGCTGCGTGACCTGCCGGTGGAAGAGTTCGCCGCTCGTCTGCAAAAGTGGGCGCTGAACCCTGAATACATGATGAAGATCGCACCGCACGTGCAGGGCCGGGTTGAAACCTTCAGCCAAGTCGCACCGCTGGCCGGCTTCTTCTTCGCTGGTGGCGTGAACCCGGACGCCAAGCTGTTCGAATCCAAGAAACTCTCGGGCGATCAGGTTCGTCAGTTGATGCAGTTGATTCTATGGAAGCTGGAAAGCCTGCGGCAGTGGGAGAAGGACAGCATTACCGCGACGATTCAGGCGGTGGTCGAATCCCTGGAGTTGAAGCTGCGTGATGCCATGCCGCTGATGTTCGCCGCGATCACAGGGCAGGCCAGCTCGGTGTCGGTGCTCGACGCGATGGAAATCCTCGGTCCGGACCTGACCCGTTTCCGTCTGCGCCAGGCTATCGATCTGTTGGGTGGCGTGTCGAAG
The DNA here is from genome assembly GCF_044746425.1 of Pseudomonas sp. NPDC086112. Classification (NCBI taxonomy): domain Bacteria; kingdom Pseudomonadati; phylum Pseudomonadota; class Gammaproteobacteria; order Pseudomonadales; family Pseudomonadaceae; genus Pseudomonas; species Pseudomonas sp. NPDC086112. The sequence continues at coordinate 121,752 of NZ_JBIVCD010000012.1, forward strand.
AAGGAAAACAAGGAGTGGGAAAAACTCCTGGGCGCTATCGCTTAAGGCTGTTTAACCTTGTGTAGGAGCTGCCGAAGGCTGCGATCTTTTGATCTTGCTCTTCGGCGCCACCCCCGTTTTTCGGGGGGAGGGCGGTAAGTGATTGTTATGTGGGCAAAAAATTTTGGAAATTGTTAAAAATAAGTTTGACAGCCTTCCGATGCGCCATTAAGATTCGCCCCGTCCTCAGCGATGAGGGGCTATAGCTCAGCTGGGAGAGCGCTTGCATGGCATGCAAGAGGTCGACGGTTCGATCCCGTCTAGCTCCACCAATTTTACAGTTCAAGGTCTGGCCACACCGGCCTTGAATCGATCAGCTCTCAGCACTGATCAGTTGTATAGAAGGGTTTGTGTCCCCTTCGTCTAGTGGCCTAGGACACCGCCCTTTCACGGCGGTAACAGGGGTTCGAGTCCCCTAGGGGACGCCACGATTACCCGCTCTGCGGGATTTTTAAGGGTCATTCAATTATTGAATGGCCCTTTTGTTTGTCTGGCGTTTGGCCAACTCTCCTTTTTTCTCAAAACTGTTCTTCAGACCAGCGGTCACATCCGCGACTTGCGAAAAATTATTATGAGAATAATATTCTAGTCGTAATATTCGGAGGCAACGATGAACGATAAAAAAGCTCAAACCCGCGAACGCATCCTCAAGGCTGCCAGTGCAGCGCTGATTCAGCGCGGCCCGGCCGAGCCGAGCGTGGGCGAAGTGATGGGCGCGGCCGGCCTGACGGTCGGCGGCTTCTACGCGCATTTCGAAAGCAAGGACGCGTTGATGCTGGAAGCATTCAAGCAGCTACTCAGCCATCGTCGTGGCTTGATCGCCGACATGGATGCCGAATTGACCGGCGAAGAGCGTCGCGCGTTGGTCGCAGCGTTCTACCTGTCGCGCAAACACCGTGATTCCACCGAGCGGGCATGTCCGATTCCGGCGTCGGTCGGCGAGCTGGGCCGTCTGCCGGACGAATTTCGTGTGGCATTGAGTGAGCATATTGAGTTGATGGTCGCGCAGTTGGCGGCCAGCCCGGAAGAGGCCGACAAAGCCTTGGCCGACATGGCCTTGATGGTCGGTGGTTTGGCTCTGGCGCGGGCGCTGGGGCCAGGAGAGTTGTCCGATCGATTACTGCGCGCCGCCAAGTCGGCGGTGCTATGACCTGAAGGCGCCAGCCTGAGGAGATGAGCGATGAACACGTTGAGCTGGGTTCGTGGCGTTAATGGCACCTTGGGCTGGTTCGCGCCGCAGTTGGTGGCGAGCAAGATGCGCCTGGCGTTCATGACTCCGCGGGAATTGCCGCCGCGTGATTGGGAATTGCCGCTACTGGCGAAATCCGAACGGATCACCTTGCGTTTCGGCCTCTCCGCGTTGCGTTGGGGACAAGGGCCGGCGGTGTTGTTGATGCACGGCTGGGAGGGCCGGCCGACACAGTTTGCCGCGCTGATCACCGCGCTGGTCGATGCCGGTTACACCGTGGTTGCCCTGGACGGCCCGGCTCACGGTCGCTCACCTGGTCGCGAAGCAAATGTGGTGCTGTTCGCCCGGGCCATGCTCGAGGCGGCCGCTGAGTTGCCGCCGCTGCAAGCGGTCATCGGACACTCCATGGGTGGCGCCAGTGCCATGCTCGCAGTTCAGTTGGGCTTGCGTACCGAAACCCTGGTCTCGATCGCCGCCCCGGCGCGAATTCTCGGGGTATTGCGTGGGTTCGCACGCTATGTACGCCTGCCGCCCAAAGCGCGTTCGGCGTTTATTCGCCAAGTCGAGAAAGATGTCGGCATGCGTGCCGCTGCACTGGATGTCGCGCACTATCAGCTCGACATGCCGGGGCTGATCGTCCATGCCGAGGACGACAACTTTGTTCCGGTCAAGGAATCCCAGTTGATCCACGAAGCCTGGTTCGACAGCCGTCTGTTGCGCCTGGAAGAGGGCGGGCATCAGCGGGTGCTGGCCGATCCTCGGGTGATCGACGGCGTTCTTTCGCTGCTGGCCGGTCGCAGTCTGCAATCGCGCCAATCGGCCTGAGCATCCGTTACACTGCCCCGGTCGAAATAATCTGACCAGGAGTGGGGCATGGGCTGGGATCGGGCAACGCCGTTTATCATTGATCTGGAAGTGGGCGCCGAGGACATCGACGGGCTGGGCCATGCGAACAACGCGGTGTACGTGACCTGGCTCGAGCGTTGCGCCTGGCGCCACTCGCAGCGGCTGGGCCTGGATCTGGTCGAATACCGACGGCTGGATCGGGCGATGGCGGTGGTACGGCACGAGATCGATTACCTGGCGGCGGCCTATGAGGGTGATGAGTTGCAGTTGGCGACCTGGATCGTCGATTGGGACCAGCGCCTGAAAATGACCCGACACTTTCAATTGAAGCGCCCCAGCGACAACACGACCTTACTGCGGGCGCAAACCACTTTCGTGTGCATCGAACTGTCTACCGGCAAGCCCAAGCGCATGCCGGCGGAGTTTATCGAGGGCTATGGCCCGGCGTTGCAAGAGTTGGATTCAGCGAAAATTTAATGTGGGAGCGGGCTTGCTCGCGAAAGCGGTTTAACATTCAACGATTATGTTGCCTGTTAGTCCGCTTTCGCGAGCAAGCCCGCTCCCACAAGGGATCTGCGATGTTCTGCAGATTTTCCGCGTAATCCAGTAAACTGCCGCACGTTTTTCGTTGAGTGTGTTTTTCATGCAAATTGCTTTGGCGCCCATGGAGGGGTTGGTCGACAACATCCTGCGGGACGTGCTGACCCGTGTGGGCGGTATCGATTGGTGCGTGACCGAATTTATTCGGATCAACGATCAACTGCTTACGCCTGCCTATTACCACAAGTTCGGTCCGGAACTGCTGACCAACGCCCGAACCGCCTCCGGCGTGCCGCTACGGGTGCAACTGCTGGGCTCCGATCCGGTGTGCCTGGCGGAAAACGCCGCACTGGCCTGCGAGTTGGGTTCCGAAGTCATCGACCTGAACTTCGGCTGCCCGGCCAAGACCGTCAACAAATCCCGTGGCGGTGCGGTGCTGCTCAAAGAGCCTGAACTGCTCAACCAAATCGTCGAACACGTCCGTCGTGCGGTGCCAGCGCACATTCCAGTGACCGCCAAGATGCGCCTCGGTTTCGACAGCCCGGACGGTGCACTTGTCTGCGCCACGGCCCTGGCCGAAGGCGGCGCGGCGCACATCGTGGTTCATGCGCGGACCAAGACCGATGGCTACAAGCCGCCAGCCCACTGGGAATGGATTCCTCGGGTGCAGGACGTGGTCAAAGTGCCGGTGTTTGCCAACGGCGACATCTGGAGCGTCGAGGACTGGCGTCGTTGCCGCGAAATCAGCGGCGTCGAAGACATCATGCTCGGTCGCGGTCTGGTATCGCGTCCGGATCTGGCCCGGCAAATCGCCGCCGCCCGCGCCGGTGAAGACGTCGTTGAGATGACCTGGGCCGAGCTACTGCCGTTGATTCAGGACTTCTGGCTGCAAGCCAAAGCGCAGATGACACCGCGTCAATCGCCGGGTCGCTTGAAGCAGTGGCTGGCGATGCTGACCCGCAATTATCCCGAAGCCGTAGAGCTGTTCACCGTCCTGCGTCGTGAGACCGAACTGGATAATGTCTCGCGTTTACTGGGTCTGCAGGTGTCTGAAGCGGCCTGAATCTACTTAAAAAAATCTTGAAATAATCTCTTGAAAAGCAATCAGCGGTCCTTATCTAAGGATTACGCGATGCCGAATTCGGGTCGCGGAGACAAAAAAACTTGCTGATTATGTTCAGGAGATTTGAATCATGAGTACTGCATTTTCCCTGGCCCCACTGTTCCGTTCCTCGGTAGGTTTCGACCGTTTCAACGACCTGTTCGAAACCGCCCTGCGCAATGAGCCAGGCAGCACCTATCCACCCTACAACGTTGAAAAATACGGTGATGACCAATACCGCATTGTCGTAGCGGCCGCCGGTTTCCAGGAAGAAGACCTGGACCTGCAAGTGGAGAAAGGTGTGCTGACCATCAGTGGCGGCAAACGTGACGCGGACGAAAGCGTCACTTACCTGTACCAAGGCATCGCGCAGCGCGCCTTCAAACTGTCGTTCCGTCTGGCGGACCATATTGAAATCAAGGCCGCCGAACTGCGCAACGGTTTGTTGAGTATCGATTTGCTGCGCGTGATTCCGGAAGAAGCGAAAGCCAAACGCATCCCGATCAACGGGACGGAAAAACCGGCTCTGCAGCACTGAGTCATTCGAAGAAATACATTCGTTTGAACAGGCTGTAACCCGCTGAATGAAGGCCCCGACTTGTCGGGGCCTTTTTGTTTCCAGGCAAAAAACAGCAATGCAAGCTTTGCCGCCTTGCGACGGTTTCTCTACAATCCGCGCCAGTTTGCCGACCCCCATCCTGCCAGGTCGGCCCGGAGCTTTTTTTCATGGAAGAGATGCAACAGCGTTGGCTGTGCGGTCTATCTGCGCCGATGGTGGCCCTCAATCCTCGCGCCATTTACGACGAGCCTGCTTTCTACTCCGATCCGCAATTCATCGACCTGCAATGCAGCTGGGGCATCAATGACCGGCCGCAGTTGTTGGACATGCTCGAAAGAATGACCGATAACGGCCACGCCACACACCTCGCAAATGCGTATCGCTCATGGCAGCGCTGTTTGCCCAGTGAGTGGCAGGCGTTGCTCGAGACGCTAGATACGCGTGAGCGCATCTTGCATGAGTTTGCCAGTCGTACTTATAGCGGCTGCGGGCCGGGTGGTATTCAGGCGTGGGATTTGGGGCGTATGGGCTTTCTCTTGCGTTGTGGCGTGCGCAACGAGTGGATCGATCTGTGCGAGAGTCTCTGGCTGCATAGTCGACTGGCGGTGAGGGCGCAATATCACTACGGCAGCTGGTTTTCTTATTTCAATGGGTTTCTGGCCGGCCGTGCATTCTGGGGGTGTCTGAGCAGCAGTGACCAAACGCTCGCTTACGAACTGGACCGACAAGGGGAATGTTCAAGCAGTCTGCGCATCGCTCACGGCCTGAACCGAAACGTGCCTTCTTTCCTGGCCGACTTGCCCTGGCACATGGACCTCAACTTACCGCCACGCCCGGCGTCCCTTGAGGAGTTCGACTGGTCATGAGTTGCTGGATACGCCTGGGTATAGAACCCACCAAAGACCAGACACTTATTCGAAATGCCTACCGCGCGCGTCTGCCGGAGCATCATCCGGAGAGTGATCCTGAGGGCTTTCAGGCACTGCGTGAGGCCTATGAAAGTGCCAACCGTTTCGCTCGTCATGAAGAGGTCGAAATCGAAGATCAAGGCGCTGATGCCCCCGAGATTCCACAGACCTTGGTGGATTTTTACGCATTGCTCGAAGATCCGGCCCGGCGCTTCAATCTGGAGGCCTGGCAAGCGTTTGTCAAAGCGTTGGATCAGCTGCCTCTGGACGCTTTTGATGACCTCGGTTGGGGGCTGTTCCATGCATTGGCCAATGCCGGGTCGCTGTCTTACTGCTGTGCGAATCTGCTGGCGCAACGGATGGGTTGGGAACACCAGTTGCTGGATCTGGAGTTCGAGCAGGCGAATAAAGTTGAACAGTTCCTGCAACGCATCAAGACGCCAGACCCGTTCGACACGACACTGATGAGCGGCTGGTCCGAGCCTGCACAGATGGAAACCCTGTGGTATGTCCGCAGCCTCGACTACCTCTTCGATCATTGTCCGCTCCATGAATTCGAAGACTTTGTCAGCCATCACACCTGTTTGCCGCTGCCGGCAGACGAAGTGTTCATCAAGCGTTTGCTGGTGCGGTTCACTCAGGCAGGTATCGGTGGTGCAGGTCTGCAGCGGCTGTGTGTCGAACAACAGAGCCAAGCGCCAGACGATGTCGATTGGCTTTATTTGTTGGCTTGTCAAAACAGTTTGTTGGGTCTTGAGGATCAGGCGCTGCCTTGCTGGATCCGGCTCTGGCTGGAGTATCGTCACCCGAAGGCCGAAAGCTTCTTGCTGCAGCTTTGCGCCAAACGTCAGCCAGACTTTCTCGCGCTGCTGATTCAGGCCTTCGACCGTCTGGAAAGTTTCCGTGACTGGTCCCATGACCTCGACGATGCCACTCAAGAATATGGCAGCCCTTCACAGCGTCCCGAAACGCTGGCTCGCTGGCTTGGGGTCGGGCAACTCAATCTGCAAGGTTTGGCAGGCGCATTTGTCGATTGGCGGATGACGGGGGATGAACTGCCTCTGCTGGCATTGCTTCTAGGGGAGCATGCGGATTCCCGCTTGCAGCGTCTGTACCGGCATGCATGGGCCTTGCATCGTGGGGATGTGTGGTTGTTGCAACAAATACTGGACGAGCCGCATCCGTTCGATGCCCTTGAGGGGTTGGTGCTGAGCGGGTTCAAGTATCAGGCAGAGCAGCAGCTCCATTGGTTGAGTCAGGCGCCGATTCCATTGGCAATGAAGGCCTTTCTCAACAGTCGTTCAGTTGAACCGCAACTGGCCGAGGAACTGACAAAAGACGAGCCGCACAAGATTTGTCGCCTGTGGCTGCGCAGGCTGCGGGCTTACGATCAGCCTGCCCTGGTGCGGATCGATCAGGCATTTGATTTGCTGGACGCAGAAACGGACGCGAACTTGCGCAGCTTGAGCCTGCTGGTCCAATTGGGGCAGCGAGGCGCGGTCCTTCCGGACATTGCGCAAGGCGAGGCAGCGTGGCAATGGCACGCTCAAACGGTATTCCTGCTGGCATTACTCGAACAGCCTGAGCGTTGGCTGGCGTTGATCGATGCGCAATGCCTGGAGCGACTGGAGGTCAATCCGGCTCATCCCCTGAGTCGACTCCAGCCGTTATTGCGGCGTTTGCAGCGTGAGCAAGGTAACTGCACCGGTTTGCTGGGGTGGCTGCAAGGTACCGATCCGGTCCATGGCTTGCTCGTGCAGCAGCTGTTCAATGTGCAGCAGGTCCTCGACAGCGCAGCGCTGCCCGGTAACGCGCAGCTCTATACCTGCATTGAAAGTGATCCTGATGCGTGCGGCGAGGATTTGCTGGGGCTGATGCTGCTCTGGGGTGTGCTGTATCACGATCCGAGCCTTGACGCCGAGCAACATCGCGCACTGTTGCAATCCATCGCCGCTATCAGTTGTGAAGATGACTGGTTCGAAGCGTTTCGTGATGGTTTGCTCAAAGGGGATCCTGTTTGGCCGCCGCGCAAAGTGCTGACGGATTTCGACGTCGACAAGCTGCTGGTCTATGAAGTCCTCGATACGCTGAGAAGCCTCATTCGTTATGGCGCGGCAGGAGTTCCCAGGACCAAGGTGCTGCAACAGTTGCAGCGCGGCAAGGATGAAACCGCGAACAGTGTCGGCCTGCGTCTGGCTTTGACTGCGTTGCTGTCCTGGAGCGAACGCTTGCTCCTGGCCAAAAGCGACACTCGCTCGGTGCCGTCTGCTGCGGTCTGGCGCTTGGGCACGCGATTGGGGCGCAAGGCGTTTATCGGGCAGGTGCTGGGGTGTGTGGTGATTACCCCGATCGTGGCGCTGCTCAGCGGCACTGCCGTCTCGGGGGTTGTCATGCTGTTGCTGGGCATCGCGTTGGTGCTCAGTGCGATTCTGCGCCGGCTGCATGACATTGGCCGCGGGATCCCCACACTGCTGATTATTGCCTGCCTGACGCCGGTAGTGCCGTTCCTGCCTCTGGTGTTGTTCGGCTTTCCTGGCGACAGGCTGCCTAACCGCTATGGTGTGCCGCCGGACAGCGCCGGTGAGGACACGCTGCCCGGTGGTTTGCAGGCGACCCTGCGGCGGCTTAACGGCTAAAGGCGCAGTTGATCCAGCGCTTTATTGAGTTGTGACCGATGGCTGGCAATCTCCGCCGATTGCTGGCCACCGAGCACGGCGGTAAAGGCATCCAGCCAACCGGCAATTTGTTCGCGCTCATCGCCCAGGCTCTGCGTCCACGCACGCTCCAGTCGTGCCAGCAGGGTGCGATTGGGCAGCGCGTCCCGTGGATGGATTTTCAGGGCGCTGAGCCGTTCATGGCTGTTTTGCCGTGATTGCGGGTCGAGCCCGGTGGGGCTGCGATCAATGCTGTGGCTATGGCGTTCGCCGCTTGCCAGCAGGGTCACGTCAACTTCAAGCAAACCGTTGATGTCGTAGCTGAAGCGCACATCCAGGGCCTGTGTCTGGTCGCAGGGTGTCACCGCGACGTCGAAAGCATCGATGAAAATATTGTCCCGCACCCACGGCCGTTCACCCTGATAGACCGCGATACGGATTTGGTCTTGCTGCGGATGGGTGGTGTAAAAGCGTTGCACCCGAGAGGTCGGGATCACGGTGTTGCGTTCGATGATCGGCGAGAAGGCGCCGCTGACGTCTTCACCGCGATTGGTCGAGATGCCCAGAGTGTACGGGCAGACGTCGGTCAGGATCAGCTCCTCGATTGCGCTATCGCGGGCCTTGCATGCCGCCTGGGTGGCGGCGCCCAGTGCGACAATCGTGTCCGGGTCGAGATGGCGATAGGGCAGGCGCCCGAACAGTGTGGCGACCATCTGCTGCACGGCTGGCATCCGCGTAGCACCGCCGACCAGCACCAGACTGTCGAGGTCCCGGGGCTTGAGCCGTGCATCGCGCAGGGCTTGTTCGATGGGCGCGCGCAACCGGGCCAGCAGCGGTTCCCAGATTTTCAGCGCGGCGGCTTCATCCAGCGACCACTCGCGCAAGACGCCGGCGCCATTCCAGTTCAGATGCTGGATGCCTTCACTGAGTTTGCATTTGAGTTGCTCCAGAGCATCACCCAGGCTGGCCAACCCCTGGCCGTCGATCAACTGCGGGGTGAGTTGCCAGTCTTTCAGGCAGGCCTGTAGCAACGCTGCAGTGAAGTCTTCGCCGCCGAGGAAGTTGTCGCCGGTGGAGGCATGCACTTCAATCAGCGGCAGTGCGTATTCAAGTACCGTGACATCGAAGGTGCCGCCGCCCAGGTCGAAAATCAACGTGCGCTCGAACTTCTGCTCGTGCAGCCCGTACGCCATGGCGGCGGCAGTCGGCTCGTTGATCAGTCGTGACACCGTCAAGCCTGCCAGCTCGGCGGCAAACAGCGTGCGTTTGCGTTGCTCGTCACTGAAGTAGGCCGGCACCGAAATCACCGCCTCATGTACCGGATGGCCCAACCAGGCTTCGGCATCCTGTTTGAGTGAACCGATCACCAGCGCTGACAGTTCTTCCGGGCTGAATTGCCGCCCGCCCAGTTCGAACTGTTTGTCGCTGCCCATAAAACGCTTGAACGCCGCCACTGTGCGTTCCGGATGGGTGGTCAGGCGGGCGCGAGCCGCATTGCCAACCAGAATGCTGTCGTCCTCATCGAGGCTGACCACTGAAGGGGTGAGGAAATCGCCGAGGGCGTTGGGAATCAACTGTGCCCGACCTTTCTGCCAAACGGCGATCAGGCTATTGGTGGTGCCAAGGTCGATACCCAGCAAGGCCGGGCGGGGGAGGGTTGCATCCTGCATGGTTGATCTCTTTGGGGCGGTGCAAAAAAACGCGACCCTACAGGTTGAGAGAAAACCTGGCAATTGGAGCGTCTGTTACGGAACGTCTCCCGTGCGGTGCATCAGTGACCCCGATTATTTGAGCAGTTTCTGAAACTCCTCCACCGGCAACGGCCGGCTGTGCAAATACCCTTGATACAAATGGCATCCCAGCCCCTGCAAAAACGCCAGTTGCTCCAGGGTTTCCACCCCTTCGGCGATGACTTCCAGCTCCAGACTGCGGGCCATGGCGACGATGGCGCGAATGATTTCGGCATCGTTGGGGTCGGTGGTGGCGTCGCGGATGAACGACTGATCGATTTTCAGGGTGTCTACCGGCAGGCGCTTGAGGTAGGTCAGCGAGGAATAACCGGTACCGAAATCGTCCATGGCAAAGCTCACGCCGAGTTTTTTCAGGCGCCGCATTTTGCTGATGGTGTCGTCCAGGTTCTGGATGACGATGCCTTCGGTGATTTCCAGTTTCAGCAACGAGCAGGGCAGGCCATGGCTGCCGAGGCTGTGTTCGATGCGTTCGACGAAATCGTTCTGACGGAATTGCCGGGGGCTGATGTTCACGCACAGGCTGAAATCGAGTGGATTGATCAGGCCTTTGGCGATCAGATGTTTGAAGGCCGCGCAGGCTTCGTCGAGGATCCACGTGCCGACTTCCAGAATCAGCCCGCTGTCTTCCAGCACCTTGATGAACTCGGTGGGCGATTGCGCGCCCAGTTGCGGATGGTGCCAGCGTACCAAGGCTTCTGCGCCGGTAATACGGTTATTGCGAGCATCCACCTGCGGTTGGTATTGCACGCTGAACTCACCCCGGGAAAGGGCAAGGCGCAGGTCGGTTTCCATGCGCAGGCGTTCGCTGGCGGCCTTCTGCATAGTGTTGTGATACATCTGCGTGGTGTTGCGGCCTGAATCCTTGGCGCGGTAGAGGGCGATATCGGCGCGTTTGAGCAGGTCGGTCGGGGTCGAGCCGTGGTCGGGGATCAGCGCGATGCCGATGCTCGGCGTCACTTGCAGGCGCTGTCCGTCGAGGAACATCGGTTCGGACAGCAGTTCGCGCAAGGTATCCGCCAACTCCCGGACCTGAGCGCTGACGTCGCTGCGCGAACCTTCCAGGCCGCTGAGCAGCACCACGAATTCGTCACCGCCCAGACGCGCGACGGTGTCCTCCATGCGCACGCTGGCTTCAAGGCGCGCGGTGATGATCTTCAGCACCGTATCGCCCACCGGGTGGCCAAGGGAGTCGTTGATGTGCTTGAAGTGATCGAGATCGAGGAACATCAGCGCGCCACGCAGGTTGTGGCGTTTGAGCAGGGCGATCTGCTGGCTCAGGCGATCCATCAACAGGGCGCGGTTGGGCAGGTTGGTCAGTGGGTCGTGGTAGGCCAGGTGACGGATCTGTGCTTCGGCGTTTTTCAGCAGGCTCACATCCCGAGCGGTCAGCAGCAGGCACGCCGTTTCGTTGAGGGTGATCGGCTCCACCGAGACTTCAACGGTCAGCAACTCGCCGCGTTTGTTGCGCCCGAGCATTTCCTGATGATGAACCCGGCCCTTGATCTGTAGCTCTGCCAGCAGTGCCGAGCGCTGTTTCTCTTCGGCCCAGATGCCCACCTGATACACCGTGCGGCCGATCACTTCATCGGCGCGATAGCCAGTCAGGCGACAAAAGCCGTCATTAACTTCCAGGTAGCGTCCGGTGTCGCGCTCGGTAATGGTGATGGCGTCGGGGCTTGAGTGGAAGGCCTTGGCGAACTTCTCCTCGCTGGCCTTGAGCGCCGCTTCCGAGCGTTGCTGCTGGGTGATGTCACGCAGGGTGGTGACGATGCAAGGTTGGTCGCCGACGCTGATCTGCCGGCTCGATATCACGCAAGTCAGGGACTGCCCGTCCTTGTGCTGAACGATGATCGCCACATTGTTCAGGCCCTGTTCGCGGATGACCCGCTCGATCCTTTGCAGGCTCTTCGCCGAAGCGTCCCACAGGCCGATTTCGTCGGCGCTGCGGCCAATCACGTCGACGGTGCTCCAGCCGAACGTTTGAGTGAAGCTGGAGTTGATCTCGATGAAGTGGCCGGTGTCTTGGCGCGTGACGCAGATCGGGTCCGGGCTGACCTGGAACAAGGTGGCGAATTTCTCTTCCGACGCAACCAGTTGCTGTTCGCGCTCCACTTGATCGGTGATGTCCAGCAGCGTGCCGGCCATGCGCAGCGGGTTGCCCTGTTCATCGCGGTAGAGTCTGGCGCGGCTTTCCAGGTAGCGCGAGCTGCCATCCGTTAGCTGCACGCGGTAAGTCAGCTGGTAATTGCCGGCCGGGCCTTCGCGCAAGCTGCGGTAGGCGTCGCGCATGGTGCCGCGTTCTTCGTCGGGCACGCCTTCGAAAAACGCATCGAAGGATTCATGGAAGGGTTTGGGGTCCAGCCCATGTAACTGGGCGGCCCGCGCCGAGCCGTAAAGCATGCCGCTGGGAATGTGCCAATCCCAGGTGCCGAGTTGCGCCGAATCCAGGGCCAGGTCGAGGCGTTCCTGGCTGTCTTTGAGGGCGTGCTCGGCAATTTTGCGTTCGGTGGTGTCGAGGAATGTGCTCAGCAGGTAAGGCTGGCCTTCGAGTTCGACCTTTTGCGCGCTGAGGATGCCGTCGTGAACCTGCCCATTGCTGGCGCGAAATTGCACCTCCATGTTGATCAGCTCGCCTTTGGCCTTGGTGGCCTTGACCAGTTGCACCCGTTGTTCCGGATTGACCCAAAGGCCCAGTTCCAGCGTGGTTCGGCCGATGGCGTCTTGCACCGGCCAGCCGAACAGGCTTTCGAAATACTGGTTGGCTTCGCTGATCAAGCCGTCTTCCTGACGGGTCAGCAGGACCATGTTCGGGCACAGGTGAAACAGCGTGGCGAAGCGCTTTTCCGAACTGCTCAGCGCCTGTTCGCGCTGGCGCTGATGGGTGATTTCACGAATGACCCCAATCATTCGCGGTCGGCCGTTTTTGTCCGGCAGCAGGCTGCCGTTGATTTCCAGCCAGTGCAGACTGCCGTCGGGCCAGCGGATACGGTGGTGCATCGCCTGCTCCAGCGGGGCGCCGGCGATCACTGCATTGAAGGCGCGGATGGCTTTCGCCCGATCCTCCTGAGGCAGCAGGTCGAGGTATTCCAGATCTTCCGGCAGCGGTTGTCGGGGATCGAAGCCGAACAACGCCTGAGTACCCCGAGACCAACTGATCTGCCCCCGCTCGATGTCCCAATACCAGGCGCCCAGCCGAGCGCCGTTGAGGGCTGCCAGCAACTGCGGGGCGCTTTCCCAGCTCTGCTCGGACCGTTTGGGGTCAAGTGCCTGAATTCGCGGCATCGGCGGCATACGTTCAACAGATTTGGGCATGGATAACAGGCCTTGGGCTGAATTGGGCGTTAGGCACAGGGTTTTGGGGCTCTATAGGCGTAGCACAAAAAGAAGAAGCACAGCTTAGCCGCGAGTCCCTGGCTGATCGATTTGTGCATCCAGCAGAGCCATGAAGGCCCGTGCCGCGTTCGACAGCGTCCGTTCGGTGTGCAGGATATAGCCTAGCTGGCGAGTGAGCTGTATGCCCGGCAAAGGTATGCGCGCCACTTGATCGTCCAGCATGGTGCGCGGCAAAACGCTCCAGGCCAGGCCGATCGAGACCATCATCTTGATGGTTTCCAGATAATTCGTGCTCATGGCGATGTTCGGCGTCAGGCCCTGGGCCTCGAACAGGCGCTGCACGATGTGGTGGGTAAAGGTGTTGCCGCCGGGGAAAACCGCAGGGTGCAGGGCAATATCCGCCAAGCTGACCGGACCGTTAGCGATCAGCGAATGCTCTGGGGCGACCACGAAATCCAGCGGGTCGTCCCACACCGGCGTGGCCTTGACCAGTGCATGGGGCTCCGGTGCAAGAGTGATTACCGCCAGTTCGGCGCGGCCATGGAGGATTTCTTCGTAAGCCACTTCCGAATCGAGGAACTGAATATCTAGCGCCACTTGTGGGTAACGTCGGGTGAACTCCCTTAATAAGGGCGGTAAACGGTGCAGGCCGATGTGATGACTGGTGGCCAATGTCAGACGACCGGAGACTTCGCCGGTCAGGTTGGTCAGGGCGCGGCGGGTGTCATCCAGTACATTGAGGATCTGATAGGCCCGTGGCAGCAGGGCGCGACCGGCTTCGGTCAAGCTGACTTCCCGGCCCAGTCGATCGAACAGCCGTACCTTCAATTGCTGCTCCAGGCCGGCGATGCGTTTGCTGATGGCGGGTTGTGTCAGGTGCAGCCGTTCGCCAGCGCCGGAGAAGCTTCCAGTCTCGGCAATCGCGATAAAAGCATTGAGGTTGGCGAGGTCCATGATGATGTCTCAGTTGTATTCCAGATGGTTATGCAAAGCATGAAAAATATGAATTTGAGTTATTTAATGTAACCCCCTAGGATCGACCTCACAAGCCAAGGGGTTATTGAAATTGCTCAAGACCCGGAGGTCTGTGTGGCGAGTTTGTTGGGTCAAATTCGGATGCCGGAAGTTCATAGCCAAGGAGCTGCGACGAGTCATAGCTGGCTATGGCGAGGAGCAGCAACGCAGGATATGGGCTTCCGGCGCCGAAGTTGACCTAACAGAACTCGCTACACAGACCTCTCCGGCATAGAAACAAGCTGATGAGGAAACCGTCTGATGGCCGGCAAAACGCTCTACGACAAGCTCTGGGATTCGCATTTGGTCAAGCAGCGCGACGATGGCTCGGCGCTGATCTACATCGATCGTCACATCATCCACGAAGTGACCTCGCCGCAAGCCTTCGAAGGCCTGCGTCTGGCCGGGCGCAAGCCTTGGCGCATCGATGCCAACATCGCGACCCCGGACCACAACGTTCCGACGACTGCGGAGCGCAAGGGTGGCATCGAAGCGATTGTCGACCAGGTCTCGCGTTTGCAGGTTCAGACCCTCGACGATAACTGTGACGAGTACGGCATCGTCGAATTCAAGATGAATGATGTCCGCCAAGGCATCGTTCACGTCATCGGCCCGGAGCAGGGCGCCACCTTGCCGGGCATGACCGTGGTTTGCGGCGACTCCCACACCTCGACCCACGGCGCATTCGGTGCCCTGGCTCACGGTATCGGCACTTCCGAGGTCGAGCACGTGCTCGCCACTCAGTGCCTGGTCGCGAAAAAAATGAAGAACATGCTGGTGTCCGTCGACGGCCAGTTGCCGTTCGGCGTGACCGCCAAGGACATCGTCCTCGCAGTAATTGGCAAGATCGGCACCGCCGGCGGTAATGGCCACGCCATCGAATTCGCCGGTAGCGCGATTCGCGACTTGTCCGTTGAAGGCCGCATGACCATTTGCAACATGGCGATCGAGGCCGGCGCTCGCGTTGGCCTGGTGGCGGCTGACGAAAAAACCGTGGCTTACGTCAAGGGCCGTCCATTTGCTCCGAAAGGCGCGGAATGGGACTTGGCTGTCGAGGCCTGGAAAGACCTGGTTTCCGACGCGGATGCCAAGTTCGACACCATCGTCGAACTCGATGCCGCTCAGATCAAACCGCAAGTCAGCTGGGGCACCTCGCCTGAGATGGTCTTGGCTGTCGATCAGAACGTTCCCGATCCTGCGAAGGAAATGGACCTGGTCAAGCGTGGCTCCATCGAACGCGCCTTGAAGTACATGGGTTTGACCGCCAATCAGGCGATCACCGACATTCAGCTGGACCGCGTATTCATTGGCTCCTGCACCAACTCGCGGATCGAAGACCTGCGCGCCGCCGCCGTGATCGCCAAGGGCCGCAAAGTGGCTTCGACCATCAAACAGGCCATCGTGGTTCCGGGTTCGGGGCTGGTGAAGGCTCAGGCCGAATCCGAAGGCCTGGACAAGATTTTCCTCGAGGCCGGTTTCGAATGGCGTGAGCCGGGGTGCTCGATGTGCCTGGCGATGAACCCGGACCGTTTGGAGTCGGGCGAGCATTGCGCGTCGACCTCCAACCGTAACTTCGAAGGCCGTCAGGGCGCCGGTGGCCGTACGCACCTCGTCAGCCCGGCCATGGCCGCCGCCGCCGCGGTGAACGGTCGCTTCGTCGACGTTCGTGAATTGATCTAAGGAGCGCAGCATGAAAGCTTTTACCCAGCACACTGGTCTTGTCGCGCCTTTGGATCGTGCCAACGTCGACACCGACCAGATCATTCCGAAGCAGTTCTTGAAGTCGATCAAGCGCACCGGTTTCGGCCCGAACCTGTTCGATGAGTGGCGTTACCTGGATGTCGGGCAGCCGTATCAGGACAACTCCAAGCGTCCGTTGAACAAGGACTTCGTCCTCAACGCCGAACGTTATCAAGGCGCCAGTGTGTTGCTGGCCCGCGAAAACTTCGGTTGCGGCTCCAGCCGCGAACACGCGCCGTGGGCGCTGGAAGAGTACGGTTTCCGCAGCATCATCGCGCCGAGCTACGCCGACATCTTCTTCAACAACAGCTTCAAGAACGGCTTGCTGCCGATCATCCTGAGCGACGCTGAAGTTGATGAACTGTTCCAGCAGGTCGAGGCGACTCCGGGCTATCAATTGCAGGTTGATCTGCAAGCCCAGACCGTGACCCGTCCGGATGGCAAGGTGTTGAGTTTTGAGATTGACGCGTTCCGCAAGCACTGCCTGCTCAATGGCCTGGACGATATCGGCCTGACCTTGCAGGACCACGAGGCGATTGCCACGTTTGAAGCCAAACACCGTGCGAGCCAGCCGTGGTTGTTTCGTGATGCGTGATTTTGCGTAAGGCTTGATGACGCCTTCGCGGGCAAGCCTCGCTCCTACGATTGAACTGCATTCCCCTGTAGGAGCGAGGCTTGCCCGCGAAGAGGCCCGCACAGGCACCACAAGACTCATTCCCAAAAGGAAGTCCCCATGACCAGCACCGCCCAGCACAGTCAGGTCGTACAAAAGCAATTCGGTGAACAGGCCTCGGCCTATCTGAGCAGCGCCGTACACGCTCAAGGCACTGAATTCGCGCTGCTACAGGCTGAACTGGCGGGGCAGGGCGATGCTCGCGTGCTCGACCTCGGTTGCGGCGCCGGTCACGTGAGTTTTCACGTGGCTTCGCTGGTCAAGGAAGTGGTGGCTTACGACCTGTCCCAACAGATGCTCGATGTGGTTGCCACTGCTGCCGTTGATCGCGGCTTGAACAATGTGTCCACCGTACTCGGTGCCGCCGAACGCCTGCCGTTTGCCGATGGCGAGTTTGATTTCGTCTTCAGCCGCTATTCGGCGCACCATTGGAGCGACCTCGGTGTGGCCCTGCGCGAAGTTCGCCGGGTGTTGAAGCCGGGCGGGGTGGCGGCGTTCATCGATGTATTGTCGCCGGGCAGCCCGTTGTTCGACACTTACCTGCAAAGCGTCGAAGTGCTGCGCGACACCAGCCACGTACGCGATTATTCTGCCGGCGAGTGGTTGCGTCAGGTCAGCGAGGCGGGGTTGCATACCCGCAGCACTACGCGCCAGCGGTTGCGTCTTGAATACACGTCCTGGGTCGAGCGCATGCGCACGCCGCAGGTGATGCGCGCGGCAATCCGCGAGTTGCAGCAATCGATGGGCAATGAAGTTCGCGAATATTTTGAGATTGAGGCCGATGGCTCGTTCAGTACCGATGTGCTGGTGCTGATGGCTGAACGATAAGCGCCAAGACTTTTTCCGGGTACGCCTGCGGGCGTGCCGACTGATGACATGAGGAAAGCATGAGCAAGCAGATTCTGATTCTCCCGGGTGACGGTATTGGCCCGGAAATCATGGCCGAAGCAGTCAAGGTGCTGGAGCTGGCGAACGACAAGTACAGCCTGGGCTTCGAACTGAGTCATGACGTGATCGGTGGCGCCGCCATCGACAAGCACGGCGTGCCGCTGGCCGACGAAACCCTGGTCCGTGCCCGTGCCGCCGATGCGGTATTGCTGGGCGCCGTGGGCGGCCCGAAATGGGACACCATCGAGCGTGACATCCGCCCTGAGCGCGGCCTGCTGAAAATCCGTGCGCAGCTGGGTCTGTTCGGCAACCTGCGTCCGGCAATCCTGTACCCGCAACTGGCCGAGGCTTCCAGCCTGAAGGCGGAAATCGTCGCGGGCCTGGACATCCTGATCGTCCGTGAACTGACCGGCGGCATCTACTTCGGCGCGCCACGTGGCGTGCGTGAACTGGAAAACGGCGAGCGTCAGGCCTACGACACCCTGCCGTACAGCGAGACCGAAATCCGCCGTATCGCCCGTGTCGGATTCGACATGGCCCGCGTGCGCGGCAAGAAACTATGCTCGGTAGACAAGGCCAACGTGCTGGCGTCCAGCCAACTGTGGCGTGAAGTCGTCGAACAAGTGGCCAAGGACTACCCGGACGTCGAACTGAGCCACATGTACGTCGACAACGCCGCCATGCAACTGGTGCGTGCACCGAAGCAATTCGACGTGATCGTCACCGACAACCTGTTTGGCGACATTCTTTCCGACGAAGCGTCGATGCTCACCGGCTCCATCGGCATGCTGCCGTCGGCGTCGCTGGATGCCAACAACAAAGGCATGTACGAGCCGTGCCACGGTTCGGCGCCAGACATCGCTGGCAAGGGCATTGCCAACCCGTTGGCGACCATTTTGTCGGTGTCGATGATGCTGCGTTACAGCTTCAATCTGCAGGATGCGGCCGATGCTATCGAGAAGGCCGTGAGCCTGGTATTGGATCAGGGCCTGCGCACGGGCGACATCTGGTCGGCCGGTTGCACCAAGGTCGGTACGCAGGAAATGGGCGATGCAGTAGTCGCCGCGCTGCGGAATCTGTAATCTCTTTGGCCCGCTGCAACTTTCAACCATGAAAGCAGCGGCCCACTTTTAAGAAGGTGTAGTTGCGATGAAACGTGTAGGTCTGATCGGTTGGCGCGGTATGGTCGGTTCCGTGCTCATGCAGCGGATGCTGGAAGAGCAGGATTTCGATCTTATTGAGCCGGTGTTTTTCACCACTTCCAATGTCGGTGGCCAAGGCCCGTCCGTGGGCAAGGACATTGCTCCGCTCAAGGACGCTTACAGCATTGAAGAGCTGAAAACCCTCGACGTGATTCTGACCTGCCAGGGTGGTGACTACACCAGCGAAGTTTTCCCGAAGCTGCGCGAAGCCGGCTGGCAGGGTTACTGGATCGACGCCGCTTCCAGCCTGCGCATGCAGGATGACGCGGTGATCGTGCTGGACCCGGTGAACCGCAAGGTCATCGACCAGCAGCTCGATGCGGGCACCAAGAACTACATCGGCGGCAACTGCACCGTCAGCCTGATGCTGATGGGTCTGGGTGGCCTGTTTGAAGCCGGTCTGGTCGAGTGGATGAGTGCCATGACTTATCAGGCGGCCTCCGGTGGCGGCGCGCAGCACATGCGTGAACTGATCAAGCAAATGGGTGTGACCCACGCCGCTGTCGCCGATCAACTGGCCGACCCGGCCAGCGCCATTCTCGACATCGATCGCCGTGTTGCCGAAGCCATGCGCAGCGACGCGTACCCGACCGAAAACTTCGGCGTACCACTGGCTGGCAGCCTGATCCCGTGGATCGACAAGGAACTGCCGAACGGTCAGAGCCGCGAAGAGTGGAAGGCCCAGGCCGAGACCAACAAGATCCTCGGTCGCTTCAAGAGCCCGATCCCGGTGGATGGCATCTGCGTGCGCATCGGCGCCATGCGTTGCCACAGCCAGGCGCTGACCATCAAGCTGAACAAAGACGTGCCGATCGCCGACATCGAAGGGCTGATCAGCCAGCACAACCCTTGGGTCAAGCTGGTGCCGAACAACCGCGAAATCAGCATGCAGGAGCTGAGCCCTACAAAGGTTACCGGTACCCTGAACGTGCCGGTCGGCCGTCTGCGCAAGCTGAACATGGGTTCGCAGTTCGTCGGTGCCTTCACCGTCGGCGACCAACTGCTGTGGGGCGCGGCCGAACCGCTGCGTCGCATGCTGCGGATTCTGCTTGAGCGTTGATCTGTTGAAGCAATGAAGAGCCCGCGCCTTGAAAGAGGTGCGGGTTTTTTTTGGAGTTGTGCCGTCTGTCAGGGCCTCTTCGCGGGCAAGCCTCGCTCCTACGGGACCGAGTCGATGATGGGTTCGACACTCACCTTGTAGGAGCGAGGCTTGCCCGCGAAGAGGCCGGTACACCCACCACAAATCCCCTGTCGAATTGCCTCACTGCCAGCCACCCGGTAAAGTGCCGCTCCCCCCGTTTCGCCAGAGGTAGAACCATGAGCCAGTCCTTTGATATTGCCGTAATCGGCGCCACCGGTACTGTCGGCGAAACACTCGTCCAGATTCTCGAAGAGCGGGATTTTCCGGTCGGTAACCTGCACCTGCTGGCGAGCAGTGAATCGGCTGGTCATTCGGTGCCGTTTCGCGGCAAGAACGTGCGGGTGCGGGAAGTCGATGAGTTCGATTTCAGCAAAGTCCAGTTGGTGTTCTTCGCCGCCGGCCCGGCGGTGACCCTCAGTTTCGCTCCGCGTGCCACGGCCGCCGGTTGCTCACTGATCGACCTGTCCGGCGCCTTGCCGGCTGATCAGGCGCCGCAAGTGGTGCCTGAGGCCAACGCAGAAATTCTGGCCAGCCTGAAAAAACCTTTCCAGGTCAGCAGCCCAAGTCCTTCGGCCGCGACGCTGGCGGTGGTGCTGGCGCCGTTGCTCGGTTTGCTCGACCTGCAGCGCATCAACCTGACGGCGTGTCTGGCGGTCTCTGCCCAAGGCCGCGAAGCGGTCACTGAGCTGGCCCGGCAAACCGCCGAGCTGCTTAACGTGCGTCCGCTGGAGCCGGCTTTCTTCGATCGGCAGATGGCTTTCAACCTGCTGGCGCAAGTCGGTAAACCTGACGATCAGGGCCATACGTTGCTGGAAAAGCGCCTGGTGCGCGAACTGCGTCAGGTCATGGCGCTACCGTTATTAAAGATTTCCGTCACTTGTATTCAAGCTCCGGTGTTTTTTGGCGATAGCTTTAGCGTGACCTTGCAGTCATCGAGCGCTGTCGACCTGGCGAAAGTCAATGCAGCTCTGGAAGCGGCGCCCGGTATCGAACTGGTCGAGGCGGGCGATTACCCGACCCCGGTAGGCGATGCAGTAGGGCAGGACGTGGTTTACGTTGGTCGGGTTCGCAGCGGGATCGACGACCCGGCGGAACTTAATGTGTGGCTGACGTCAGATAACGTACGCAAAGGGGCCGCGCTCAATGCTGTGCAGGTGGCTGAATTGTTGATAAAAGACCTGCTGTAAAAGATACTTGGCAACAATTTATCGAATGATTCCGGTCGAGTGTCATGCTTGGCCGGAATGCTTAAGGTGAGCCACCCCGCAGGGCTTCCCATTGCATGAATGAAATGATCGCGCGCGACGACCCTTCGCCGCCGCGCGCAATGCCTTACGGCAGCGGCAATCAACACCTTCTCGCTGGCCGAGGAATGTTCAAACAAAGGAAGAGGTTATGGTTCAAGTTCGCAAACTGGTGTTAGCAATAGCGGCCGCCTCGGCGCTGTCCTCCGGTATGGCGCATGCCCTCGGGCTCGGGGAATTGACCCTGAAATCGACGCTGAACCAGCCTCTGGTCGCAGAAATCGAGTTGCTCGACATCAAGGACCTCACGGCTGCCGAAGTGGTGCCGAGCCTGGCCTCGCCCGAAGATTTCGCCAAGGCCGGTGTCGATCGTCAGGCATTTCTCAATGACCTGACCTTCACCCCGGTGCTTAACGCCAGCGGCAAAAGCATCTTGCGCGTCACGTCCAGCAAACCGCTGTCCGAACCGATGGTGAAATTCCTGGTTCAGGTGATGTGGCCCAACGGTCGTCTGCTACGCGACTACAGCGTGCTGCTCGATCCGTCCAAATTCTCGCCGCAGACCGCCGATGCCGCCGCGCAACCAGCGCCAGCCCAAACGGTGACTGCGCCAGTCACTGGCGCGACCAAATCGTCGCAATACACCACCACGCCGCGCGATACCCTGTGGGAGATCGCCGCGAAGGCGCGTAACGGTGGTTCGATCCAGCAGACCATGCTGGCCATCCAGGCGCTGAACCCGGATGCGTTCATCGACGGCAACATCAATCGACTGAAAACCGGTCAAGTGCTGCGTCTGCCTGATCAGGTGCAGAGCACCGACCTGCCACAGCCCAAGGCCATCGCAGAGGTCGCCGCGCAGAACACCGCGTGGCGTCAGGGCCGTCGCTACGTGGCGAAACCGGGAGCCGGTCAGCAGCAACTCGATGCCACCAAGCGCGCTCGCGGTGAAGGTGCTTCATCGCAGCCTGCCGCAGACAAACTGAGCCTGGTGTCTGCCGACACCGGCAAGGGCGGCAAAGGCGCCGCCGGTGATGCGAAAGCGTTAAGCGATAAGCTGGCCGTTACTGAGGAAAGCCTCGACGCGACTCGTCGTGACAACGCCGAATTGAAAAGCCGCATGAGCGATCTGCAAAGTCAGCTGGACAAGCTGCAACGCCTGATCGAACTGAAGAACAACCAGTTGGCCAAATTGCAGGCCGCAGGCGGAGCGGATGCATCCGCTTCGAGCACTCCGGCGATGTCGGCTGAGCTGGCGGCCAGTCCTGCGGCAACGCCTGCGGACGCGGCTCCGGTCCCTGCGCCAGAGGCTGGCGCACCAGAAGTCGTTCCGGCGCCAGTCGTCGAGCCAACATCCGATGATCAGAAATTCAACGAGCTGCTGACCAATCCGATCCTGCTGGGTCTGGTGGGTGGCGGTGCGGTGGTGCTGCTGCTCTTGCTGCTGTTGCTGGCCCGTCGTCGTAAGGCTCAGCAAGAAGCCGAGAAGCATCTGCGCATGGCCCGTGCCTTGGAGGAGGAGCAAGAGTTCTCCGTCGACCAGGATCTGCCGCCAAGCAGCTTCGAAGGCCTGGAAGTTCCGCCGCCGAGCGTGAAGCTTGCGACCGCGCCAACGCCAACGCCAACGCCTGCACCCGCGCCGGCCCCGGTGATTGCTCCGGTTGTGGTGACGCCGCCGATCGCTGCGCCACTGGTATCGCCTGCGGCCGAGCGTTCCGAGCGTTCCGACGACGTACTGGCTCAGGCACAGTCGCACATTGCCGGCGGTCGTCTGAATCAGGCCGCCGCATTGCTGGAAGACGCGATCAAGCAAGAGCCGCAACGCAGTGACCTGCGCTTGAAGCTGATGGAAGTCTATGGTCAGCAGGGTGACCGCGACGCGTTCGTCGCTCAGGAGCGTCAACTGGTGGCCAACGGCGATAACTTCGCCCGGGTTGAAGAGTTGAAAAGCCGCTTTCCGGCCATGGCTGTTGTGGCGGCCAGCGGTCTGGCGGCCGCCGCCATCGCTGCCGAGCTGGACGCGCAATACGTCAAGGACCTGCTGCTGGACGAGCCGCAAGCCCCGGAGCCGGCATTGTCCGACTTCGACAGCGCCTTCGATCTGAGCCTGGACGATCTGGAGGCGGCTACGCCGATCGCGCCAGTGGTTGCTGCGGAGCCGGAGGTGGAGCCAACGCCCGTACCGGCACCCGCACCCGCGCCAGAAGAGCTGGCTGAATTGGACGAATTCCCGCTGGACGACGATCTGAGCTTTGAGTCGGTGTTGCAGCAACAGACTGAAATCAAGGAAAACCTCGACGATCTGTCGGTCTTCGACCTGGACATGGATCTGGGCGGCGACGCCTCGCCGGCAACCCTGGCCGAAGATGACTTCCTGCTGAGTCTGGATGAAGATCTCAAGGATTTGCCTGTCGCCGAAGCGGCGCCCGTGACCGAGCCGACGCTCGACGACCTGGAGTTACCTGCGGATTTCGACCTGTCACTGGCTGATGAAATGGACGCCGCTGCCCCGGATCAGCCTGATGCCTTCGAAAGTGAACTCAACGACGTCAATGCGGAACTGGATCGTCTGTCCCAGAGCCTCGGTGAGCCTAGCTTTACCGAGGAAGACGCTTTGGCCTCCGCGGCTGATGAGCCGGACTTCGATTTTCTCTCCGGCACCGATGAGGTCGCTACCAAACTCGATCTGGCCCAGGCCTACATCGACATGGGCGACAGCGACGGCGCTCGGGACATCCTCAATGAGGTGGTGACCGAGGGCGATGCCGGTCAGAAGAGCGAAGCTAAGGAAATGCTCTCGCGTCTGGCATGAGTCATCGGTAAGGCATAAAAAAACGGCAGCCCATCGAGGCTGCCGTTTTTGTTTTGGCGAGGATGCGATGACGCCTGTTGGATGGCCTTCGCGGGCAAGCCTCGCTCCTACAGGGGGGCGGGGTTGTCCACATTATTTGTACCCGGCACATCCCTTGTGGGAGCGGGGGTGTCTGTATCATTTGCGCCTGGCACCAATCTCCTGTGGGAGCGGGCTTGCCCGCGATGAGGCCGGAACAGTCCATGGAGATCCCTCTGGCGTCCCCGCCCGACAGCCTTATAATGCATGCCTTTGCGCAGATCAGCAGGCTGTCACCCCTTGGCAAATATAGATAATCCGGCCGCCGAAATGGCGGCCGACGGCTTTTTTCGGATCGCGTTGGGCGTCGAATACAAAGGTTCGCGCTATCGCGGCTGGCAGCGCCAGGCCTCCGGTGTGCTCACGGTGCAGGAAACCCTTGAAAAGGCCTTGTCCAAAGTCGCCGACTCACCGGTGTCGCTGCTCTGCGCCGGGCGTACGGATGCCGGGGTGCATGCCTGCGGTCAGGTAGTGCATTTCGATACCCAGGTCGAGCGTTCGATGAAGGCCTGGGTGATGGGCGCCAATATCAACTTGCCCCACGACGTCAGCGTCAGTTGGGCGAAGGTCATGCCGGCGCATTTCCATGCGCGGTTCAAGGCGATCGCCAGGCGCTATCGCTACGTGATCTACAACGATCAGATCCGTCCGGCGCACCTGAACGATGAAATTACCTGGAACCACCGCCCGCTGGACGTCGAGCGCATGTCTGAAGCCGCTCAGTATCTGGTCGGTACCCACGACTTCAGTGCATTCCGCGCCGGTCAGTGCCAGGCCAAGTCGCCGATCAAGGAGCTGCATCACCTGCGTGTCACGCGCCATGGCAAAATGATCGTGCTGGATATCCGCGCCAGCGCGTTCCTGCACCACATGGTGCGCAACATCGCCGGAGTTCTGATGACCATCGGCGCTGGCGAGCGTCCCGTGGAGTGGATGAAGGAAGTCCTGGAAAGTCGTATCCGTCGTTCCGGCGGGGTAACGGCCCATCCGTTCGGTCTGTACCTGGTCCAGGTCGAGTACCGCGACGAGTTCGAATTGCCTGAGCGTTACATCGGCCCACACTTCCTTACCGGCTTCTCGGAACTTGACGGCTGACGCCCTCAAACGCTTTTGTTACCATCCGGGACTTTCCCGGATTTGTCCTGAGGTTCTATCGACATGTCAGCCGTTCGCAGCAAAATTTGTGGGATTACCCGCATAGAAGATGCGTTGGCGGCGGTCGAGGCCGGGGCCGATGCCATCGGTTTTGTGTTCTACGCCAAAAGCCCACGGGCCGTAACTGTCCAGCAGGCGAGGGCGATCATCAAGGCCTTGCCGCCGTTCGTGACCACCGTGGGGTTGTTCGTCAATGCCAGCCGCTGCGAGTTGGGGGAAATCCTCGATGCCGTGCCGCTGGACCTGTTGCAGTTCCATGGTGACGAGACCGCGGCCGACTGTGAAAGCTGGCACCGGCCGTATATCAAGGCGTTGCGGGTCAAGGCCGGTGATGACATCGCAGCGGCTTGCGATGCCTACGCCAGTGCCAGCGGGATCCTGCTCGACACGTACGTCGAAGGCGTTCCAGGGGGAACCGGTGAAGCGTTCGACTGGTCTCTGATACCGCAAGGCCTGAGCAAGCCGATCATCCTGGCGGGCGGCTTGACACCGGACAACGTCGCGGAGGCGATTGCCCGGGTTCGGCCTTACGCGGTAGACGTCAGCGGTGGAGTAGAGGCGAGCAAGGGCATCAAGGATCACGCAAAGATTCAGGCATTCATCAAAGCGGTTGTTGGGGCTTGATGTGACGGCTGGCACACTGCCGCCGTCCACAGGCATGGCTGAGGATATTTGGGGTTGTACGCAGGTCGCATCTCGCTGACCCGGCACGCCATCGATCATCGCCACACATATGAATTTAGCTCAAGGGCATACGCGGGGCTGCGAACCAGAGCGTTCGGGCCGCCGGTACTGGAGAAAGAAAGCATGAGCAACTGGTTAGTAGACAAACTGATCCCTTCGATCATGCGTTCCGAGGTCAAGAAGAGCTCGGTGCCTGAAGGTCTGTGGCACAAATGCCCGTCTTGCGAGGCGGTGTTGTATCGTCCGGAGCTGGAAAAGACCCTGGATGTTTGCCCCAAGTGCAACCACCACATGCGTATCGGCGCTCGCGCGCGCATCGACATCTTCCTCGACGCTGACGGCCGTGCCGAACTGGGCGCGGACCTGGAGCCGGTTGACCGTCTGAAATTCCGCGACGGCAAGAAGTACAAGGATCGCCTGACCGCTGCGCAAAAGCAGACCGGCGAAAAAGACGCACTGATCTCCATGAGCGGCACCTTGCTGGGCATGCCGGTCGTGGTGTCGGCCTTCGAATTCTCCTTCATGGGTGGTTCGATGGGCGCCATCGTCGGTGAGCGCTTCGTGCGCGCCGCCAATTACGCCCTGGAAAACCGTTGCCCGATGATCTGCTTCGCTGCCTCCGGTGGTGCGCGGATGCAGGAAGCGCTGATTTCCCTGATGCAAATGGCCAAGACCTCCGCGGTGCTGGCGCGTCTGCGTGAAGAAGGCATTCCGTTCATCTCGGTACTGACTGACCCGGTCTACGGTGGTGTTTCCGCCAGCCTGGCGATGCTCGGCGACGTAATTGTCGGTGAGCCGAAAGCCCTGATCGGTTTCGCCGGTCCGCGCGTTATCGAACAAACCGTTCGCGAAAAACTGCCGGAAGGCTTCCAGCGCAGTGAGTTCCTGCTGGAACACGGCGCGATCGACATGATCATTCACCGTCAGGAGCTGCGTCCGCGTCTGGGCAACCTGCTGGCACAAATGATGGGCCTGCCGACGCCAAAATTCGTCGCCGCGCCGATCGAGCCGATCGTGGTTCCGCCGGTGCCTGCCAACATATGATCCAACGCACCCTTGGCGAGTGGCTCGCCTACCTTGAACAGTTGCATCCTTCGGCCATCGACATGGGGCTGGAGCGTTCGCAACAGGTAGCGTCTCGTATGGGGCTGGGCAAGCCGGCGCCTCGGGTGATTACGGTCACTGGCACCAACGGCAAGGGTTCTACCTGCGCGTTCGTGGCTTCGTTGCTGCGGGCGCAGGGCCTGAACGTGGGTGTCTACAATTCTCCGCACCTGCTGCGTTACAACGAGCGGGTGCAGGTCAATGGCGTCGAAGCCACTGACGCCCAGCTGTGCGAAGCCTTTGCAGCGGTCGAAGCCGGTCGTGGCGACACTTCCCTGACGTACTTCGAAATGGGCACCCTGGCGGCGTTCTGGCTGTTTCAACAGGCAGGGCTTGATGCGGTGGTGCTGGAAGTGGGCCTGGGCGGGCGTCTGGATACGGTCAACGTGGTGGATGCCGATATCGCGCTGGTCACCAGCATCGGCGTCGATCATGCGGACTATCTGGGCGATACCCGTGAGTCCGTGGCTTACGAAAAAGCCGGCATTTTCCGCCAGGGCGCGCCTGCGCTCTGTGGCGATCTGAATCCCCCTCAGCCTTTGCTGGATAAAGCGCGCGAGCTCAATTGCCCGTTTTTCCTGCGTGGACGCGATTTCGACCTGGGTATCACCGATCACAACTGGCAATGGCGTGGCCTTGATGCTCAAGGGCGTGCAGTCGAGTTGCATGATCTGCCATTGCTCGATCTGCCGATGGAGAACGCCGCCCTGGCGTTGCAGGCTTACCTGCTGCTCGGTTTGCCTTGGGTGGATGCGCAGATTATCGAAGCCCTGAAAGCGACACGCGTGGTCGGTCGTCTCGATCGCCGTCAGTTCGACTGGCAGGGCAAGCGTCTTAATGTGTTGCTGGACGTGGGGCATAACCCCCATGCGGCAGAGTACCTGGCCCGTCGTCTGGCCAGTCGACCACCGGCCGGCAAGCGTCTGGCGGTGTTCGGGTTGTTGGCGGACAAGGATCTGGATGGTGTTGTCGGTGAATTGAATGCTAGTGTCCAGCATTGGGCTGTCGCCCCTCTGGATTCGCCGCGGGCGCGACCCGTTGAGCAGTTGCACGCGGCGTTGCAGAACCTTGGCGCCTCGGTAACGTCTTATGACAGCGTGGCCGCAGCCCTGGAAGGGCAGTGCGCGCAGGCGACGAGCGACGACGAGATTCTGTTGTTCGGATCATTTTATTGTGTCGCCGAGGCCCTTGAATGGCTGGCCCGGCACTCCACGGAGGAAGCGGCAAATGGCTTTGCTGGATAAGGCGTACAAGCAGCGCATGGTCGGTGCCCTGGTGCTGGTAGCGCTGGCGGTGATTTTCCTGCCAATGCTGTTTTCCCGTCAGGACGAACAGCGCCAGGTGAGGGTCGACGCACCGGCTGCACCGCAAGCGCCGGCTGTGCCGCAAGTGCAGGTCGAACCGGTGGTGGTGCCTGAACCGCAGGCATTGCCGCAGGAGCCAGTGCCAAGCGATGAGGAAATTGCCGCGCAGCAAGCGCCTTCGACACCGATTGCGCCAAGTGCTCCCGTGGCCCCAGCGCCACCGGCTGCCAAACCGGTCACGCCACCTCCGGCGCCCGTCGCCAAGCCTGTACCGGCACCTGCCCAGCCAATCGCTGCTGCACCGACCAAGCCGGCAGCCACCCCAAGCCGCGTTGATGCCAATGGCCTGTCAGTCAGTTGGTCGGTTCAACTGGCCAGTCTATCGAGCCGCGAGAGCGCTGAAAGCCTGCAGAAAACCCTGCGCAGCCAAGGCTATAACGCCTATATCCGCTCCGCCGATGGCAAGAATCGGGTGTTCGTCGGGCCGCTGATCGAGCGCGCGGAAGCCGATCGTCTGCGTGACTTGTTGAGTCGCCAGCAGAACCTCAAGGGGTTTGTGGTGCGTTTTCAGCCTGAGCGCGGTTAAAACTATCGCCTTGATTTGAAAAGCACTGATAATCTCAGCTTACCGACAGCCATGGGCTCTGCTAAAATGCGCCGCCTTATCTGTCTGTAGGCTGCACTGTGCCATTTACCTGGGTTGACTGGGCGATCGTTGCAATCGTCGCCATCTCCGCTTTGATCAGTCTTAGCCGCGGCTTCGTCAAAGAAGCACTCTCGCTGCTGACCTGGATCATCGCAGGAGCCGTTGCCTGGATGTTCGGTGGTTCATTGTCCGAGTACCTCGGCGGATACATCGAAACGCCATCGGCTCGTGTGATCACGGGCTGTGCCATCATGTTTGTCGCCACTTTAATCGTAGGC
>NZ_JBIVCD010000013.1:0-256 GCF_044746425.1 Pseudomonas sp. NPDC086112
CGTCCATGCTGTACCCCGCGGCGTATTTGCCGAGTTCCTGGTGGACTTCGACAACTTCCACTCCACTCACGCCGAAGAAAACCGTGAGCTGTCGAGCCAGATCTACCTGAAGCTGCGCGACGCCGGGCACATCGCCACGCGCTCGATCACTCAGTACTTCGACCCGGAAAAGAAAATGTTCCTGGCCGACCGCTTCATCAAGGGCACCTGCCCGAAATGCGGCACCGAAGACCAGTACGGCGACAACTGCGAAAAA
>NZ_JBIVCD010000013.1:274-134407 GCF_044746425.1 Pseudomonas sp. NPDC086112
CACTTCTTCTTCAAGCTGCCGGACTTCCAGGAAATGCTGCAAGCCTGGACCCGCAGTGGCACGTTGCAAGAAGCCGTGGCCAACAAGATCGCCGAGTGGCTGGATGCCGGCCTGCAACAGTGGGACATTTCCCGCGATGCGCCGTACTTCGGTTTTGAAATCCCCGACGAGCCGGGCAAGTACTTCTATGTGTGGCTGGACGCGCCGATCGGCTACATGGCCAGCTTCAAGAACCTCTGCGCCCGCCGTCCGGAACTGGACTTCGACGCGTTCTGGGGCAAGGATTCCACCGCCGAGCTGTACCATTTCATCGGCAAAGACATCGTCAACTTCCACGCCCTGTTCTGGCCAGCCATGCTTGAAGGCGCCGGTTTCCGCAAACCGACCGGCATCAACGTACACGGCTACCTGACCGTCAACGGCCAGAAGATGTCCAAGTCCCGCGGCACGTTCGTCAAGGCGCGGACTTACCTGGATCACCTGTCGCCGGAATACCTGCGCTACTACTATGCCGCCAAGCTGGGCCGTGGCGTCGACGACCTGGACCTGAACCTCGAAGACTTCGTGCAGAAGGTCAACTCCGACCTGGTCGGCAAAGTCGTCAACATCGCCAGCCGTTGCGCCGGTTTCATCCATAAAGGTAATGCTGGTGTACTGGTAGCCGGCAACGCCGCGCCGGAACTGACCGACGCTTTCCTGGCCGCAGCGCCAAGCATTGCCGATGCCTACGAGGCTCGCGACTTCGCCCGTGCCATGCGTGAAATCATGGGCCTGGCCGACCGCGCCAACGCCTGGATCGCCGACAAGGCACCGTGGTCGCTGAACAAACAGGAAGGCAAGCAGGATGAAGTCCAGGCCATTTGCGCCCTGGGCATCAACCTGTTCCGCCAACTGGTGATTTTCCTCAAACCGGTACTGCCGCTGCTGGCCGCCGATGCCGAGGCGTTCCTGAACGTCGCCCCGCTGACCTGGAACGATCACGCCACCTTGCTCAGCAACCATCAGCTGAACGAGTTCAAACCGTTGATGACCCGCATCGACCCGGTAAAAGTACAAGCCATGACCGACGCCTCGAAAGAAGACCTGACCGCCAGCGCAACCGACACCGGCGACGCTGCGCCCGCCGGCAACGGTGAACTGGCCAAGGATCCGCTGTCGCCGGAGATCGAGTTCGACACCTTTGCCGCTGTAGACCTGCGCGTTGCGCTGATCGTCAAGGCCGAAGCCGTGGAAGGTGCCGACAAGCTGCTGCGCTTGACCCTGGACATCGGTGACGAGCAACGCAACGTGTTCTCCGGGATCAAGAGCGCTTACCCGGACCCGTCCAAGCTCAATGGTCGCCTGACCATGATGATCGCCAACCTCAAGCCCCGCAAAATGAAATTCGGGATCTCCGAAGGCATGGTGATGGCGGCAGGCCCTGGCGGTGAAGAAATCTACCTGCTGAGCCCCGACAGCGGCGCCAAGCCGGGTCAGCGCATCAAGTAAAGTTCTGCGGTAAACCGATCCCACAGTCGTGCCCGGCGCGACTGTGGGATTTTCATGTCTGGCCCACCCTCCTTCCTTGCCGGATAATGCCTAACCTTGTTAGACAGGCCTTCTTTTGCCGGCACGATCATGACCGAACTGCTTTTAACGCTTATCAGCGCTGCCCTGATCAACAACCTCGTGTTGCACTGGCCGCTGGGCGTCGATCCTGTGCTGGGCAGCGAGCGGCCGCAGGTCCATGCGCTGGGCATCGCGACGACGTGCCTGATGCTGATCGTCGGCGCACTTGGCTATGCGCTCTACCACTGGCTATTAGTGCCATTGGGGCTGACGTCGCTGCGTCTGTTCGTGTTCCTGCCGTTGAGCGTTCTGCTGATCGCCCCCCTGCTGAAGCTGCTTTCACGGTTATTGGTGAAGCTTTCATTTGATGGCCTCTGGCCCTTGCTGCTGGGGAATGCCGGGGTGCTTGGGCTGACGTTGCTCAACGCTCAAGACGACAAGGGAGTTTTCCACGCCATAGCCCTGAGCCTTGGCGCCGGATTGGGTTTCTGGCTGGTGCTGAGTCTGTTCAGCGACTTGCGCCAGCGCACACTCGACAACGATATCCCCCTGCCCTTTCGCGGCCTGCCGATCGAATTGATCGGCGCCGGATTGATTGCGGTGATTTTTCTCGGATTCAGCGGGCTGATCAAAACATGAGTCTGATTCAACGCATCGACGCCCTCTTGCCGCAGACTCAATGCGGCAAGTGTGGTCACCCCGGATGTAAACCCTACGCCGAAGGTATCGCCAGCGGCGAGCCGATCAACAAGTGCCCACCGGGTGGCAGCGAAACCATCGCGGCCCTGGCCGACCTGCTGAAAGTGCCGGTGCTGGAACTGGACGTCAGTCGCAGTTCGGCACCCGCGCAGATCGCTTACATCCGTGAAGCCGAATGCATCGGCTGCACCAAGTGCATCCAGGCCTGCCCGGTCGACGCCATTGTCGGCGCGGCGAAATTCATGCACACGGTCATCGTCGACGAATGCACCGGTTGCGACCTCTGCGTGGCGCCCTGCCCGGTGGATTGCATCGAGATGCATCCGTTACCGCTGGCCACGGTGCTGCCGATTGTCGGCGGGCTGGCGTTCAGCCCGGAGGAACAACAGGCCCGGGCCGCCAAGCGCAATCACGCGCGACGCCGATTCGAACAGCGCAATGCCCGTTTGCATCGCGAAGAGGAGCAGAAGCTCGCCGAACGCCAGGCCCGTGCCCAACGCGCCGTGCAGCACAGCGAAGTGACGCTCGACCCGGTTCAGGCCGCACTCGAGCGCGTCCGCGCACAGAAAGCCGCCAATGCCGATGCGGCACTGAAAAAGGCCAAGGTCGATCTGGCGATGAGTCGGGCGCAACTGAATAAATCGCTCAAGGCCTTCGGGCATCCGCCGACCTTCGAACAGCAATCGCAACTGATCGTGCTGCAACAGCAGTTCGAAGCCGCCGAACAGGCGCTGGCGCAACTGGAGAGCGGCGCACCGCCGGTTTCTGCGCCACCTGCCCCGGCAAAAGATGCCGAACTGAAACGGGCGAAGATCCAGTTGGCCATGCGCCGCGCCGAACTCAAGAAAGCTCAAACAAGCGAGGCGCCGGCCGAACAGATTGAAGCGTTGCAACATGCGCTCAGCGAAGCCGAGCGTCAGGTGGATGCCTATGCCGCCCCTTGAATCGGTGGACGAACGCCTTCAGCAAGCCATGAAGCTGGTATTGCTGGCCACCGTGCCGGGGATGCTGATGTTGTTCTGGCTGTATGGCTGGGGCGTATTGATCAACCTGATTCTGACGGCGGCAACCGCGTTGGCCGTTGAGGCCGCGGTGTTGCAGCTGCGCAAGCAACCGGTAAAACCGACATTGAGCGACGGCAGTGCGCTGGTCAGTGCGACCCTGTTGGCGCTGGCCTTGCCGCCTTATTGCCCGTGGTGGCTGACGGTCAGTGCTGCGGCGTTCGGACTGTTTTTCGGCAAGCACTTGTATGGCGGCGTCGGCAAGAATCCGTTCAATCCGGCGATGCTCGGTTTCGCGCTGGTCCTGGTGATGTTTCCCCAGCCAATGACCCATTGGCCGGCATCCCATGGCATGGATTTGTTCGGTGGGCTGCAACAGGTGTTCGGCTTCAGCTTCGGCCAGACACCCGATGCGTGGGCCCAGGCTACGGCGCTGGACAGTCTGCGAATCAACAAAAGCCTGACCATGGACGAACTGTTCGCCGGCAATCCGGCATTCGGCCGTTTTGGTGGCCGAGGCGTGGAATGGGTCAACTTGGCGTTTCTGGTTGGCGGTGCGTTTCTGCTACAGCGGCGGGTATTCAGTTGGCATGCGCCGGTCGGCATGCTCGCCAGCCTGTTCGTCATCAGCCTGTTGTGTTGGAACGGTACGGGCTCCGACTCTCATGGCTCGCCACTGTTTCATCTGCTCACCGGCGCGAGCATGCTCGGTGCCTTCTTCATCGTCACGGAACCGATATCCGGTGCAAAAAGCCCCACTGCCCGATTACTGTTCGGCGCCGGCGTGGGATTACTGACTTATCTGATCCGGACGTGGGGCGGGTATCCAGATGGCGTGGCCTTTGCGGTTCTGCTGATGAACCTCTGTGTACCGGCGCTGGAGCGGTTTGCCGCGTCCAGACAGGAGCAGGTTGCCCCATGAACCGAGCGACGAGCGTTGTGATCCTGGTAGTGCTGGCAGGCCTGGGGATGGGCGCGACTTACCTCGTGCAGCACACCAGTGCCGCGCGCATTGCCGCCGAACAACGCCTGATCGACAGCCGCCGGTTACTGGATCTGCTACCGCCCGACAGCTACGACAATCAGCCACTGGAACACCCCCTCGGTCTCGAAAACACTCGCCTGGCCAACAGCACACTGCTGGGTGGCTATCTGGCGTCCAAGGCCGACCAACCGAGCGCCGTGTTGCTGCGCAGCCAGACTCTGGGCTACGCCGGCTCCCTCGAATTGCTGATCGCCATCGACCGCCAAGGCCAGTTAGTGGGGGTCAAAACCCTCAAGCAATCGGAAACCCCGGGGCTGGGCGGCAAGCTCGCCGACTGGCCCAATGCCTGGCTTGAGGTGTTTACCGGCAAGTCTCTAACCGACCCCGATGACAATGGCTGGGCCTTGAAAAAGGACCAAGGGCAATTCGATCAGATTGCGGGCGCGACCATCACCTCAAGAGCGGTGATCAATGCTACCCATGACGCGTTACGCTACTTCGACGAACACCGGCAACCGCTGATCGGGAGCAGCGCCCATGAATAAGTCATCGACCCTGCAGAACTCGCTGATGCTTACGCCGTTGATCGGCGTTACGGATTCATTGGTAACGGCCCTGGGCCTGTGGCTGATGTTTGCTCTGGTATTCAGTGCTTACGGTGTGAGCATGGGCATCTTGCGCTCGCGACTGATTCCAGCAACACATTTGCTCGCCTGCCTCTTGCTGGCCGCCACGCTGACCAGTTGCGTGGAGCTTGCCACGCAAGCCTGGTCGCTCCAATGGCACCAGCATCTGGGTTTCTACACAGGATTGATCGCCTTGCAATGCGTCGTGCTTGAACACAACGGTTTTTTCCAGAGCCCACCGCGTGATCGACTGCGTCTGTGTGGCTTGTTCGGCGCCTTGATGGTGGGCTTGGGTCTGCTGCGTGAGCTTATCGGCAACGGAACACTCGGTAGCCATCTTTCCTGGATGGCCGGTGCCACGCAACCGGACTGGCAAGGCTGGACGCTGATCGTCGACGGTGGCCTGCATCTGGCCACACTGGCCCCTGGCGGGTTTATTCTGCTGGGACTATTGATCGCCGCACATCAAGCCTGGACCCGCCGCCCGGCGGCATCACATTGACCGCCTTCGAGGAAACGCATCGCCCATGAATGCCGCAAAACGTCTTGAAATTTTCCGCAGGTTTCACGAAGACAACCCTGAACCGAAGACCGAACTGGCCTACTCCTCACCGTTCGAATTGTTGATCGCCGTGATTCTCTCGGCGCAATCGACCGATGTCGGCGTGAACAAAGCCACCGCCAAACTGTTCCCGGTGGCCAATACGCCAGCAGCGATCCATGCCTTGGGCGTCGAAGGGCTGTCGGAGTACATCAAGACCATCGGCCTGTTCAACAGCAAAGCGAAAAATGTGATCGAAACCTGTCGCTTACTGGTGGAGCGCCATGGAGGTGAAGTACCGCAGACCCGCGAGGCACTGGAGGCTTTGCCCGGCGTCGGTCGCAAGACCGCCAACGTGGTGCTCAATACCGCCTTTCGTCAGCTGACCATGGCCGTGGACACTCACATTTTCCGGGTCAGTAACCGTACCGGCATTGCTCCGGGCAAGAACGTGGTCGAGGTGGAGCAAAAACTGATGAAGTTCGTGCCGAAGGAATATCTGCTCGACGCCCATCACTGGCTGATTCTCCATGGGCGCTACGTTTGCCTGGCCCGCAAGCCGCGGTGCGGCAGCTGCCGGATCGAGGATTTATGCGAATACAAGCAAAAGACCTCGGACGATTGAGGCTCTATTAGTTTTTTTGATTGATCGATTGAAAAAATCTTTTTTACCCGCCGGGAAATTGTCGATATAAGGAGCGCCAAAGGGCAGCCTTAGCCTGGAGTTAACCTTATGAGCACTGGCAAAGAGCAATTGGACGTAGAAGACGACTTCACCCCCGTTGAGGCCGATGACGCAGAGCCGGTAGTGGAAGTGGCAAAGACCAACCTGAGCAAACGCCGCACCATCGACAACCTGCTGGAGGAGCGCCGACTGCAGAAGCAATTGGCCGATTACGATTTTGACTTATGACACTTAAAAGCCTCCCGAAACGGAGGCTTTTTACTAAGTGCCGCCCCCTGACAAACACCTGTTCATCGCGCCAAATGCCGGCAGCTTCATACCAGGCCGTTGCGCTGGGCCAATTCAATCAGGTCGACCAGTGAGCGAGCATTGAGCTTTAACAGAAGACGAGTCTTATAAGTACTAACGGTTTTATTGCTGAGGAACATTCCGTCGGCGATCTCCTTGTTTGTCTTTCCTCGGGCCAATTGTTGCAGGACCATCATCTCTCGCCCGGACAAACGATCCACCATATCAGCTTCACTGGCATTCCCAAGACTGGAACGCACGGTATGCAGAGCCTGATTAGGAAAATAGCTGTAGCCTGACAGCACGGCTTTTATTGCACTGAGCAACTCAGTGAGATCCTGCTGTTTGCAAACATACCCGGCGGCACCCGATTGCATGCAACGCATGGAAAAATGCCCTGGCGCCTGGGATGTCAATATCAGTACTTTAAGAGGCATCGCCGTTGATGTCAGGCGCGCGATAACTTCCAACCCATCCAGTTTCGGTATTCCAATATCCAGTATGACAATATCCGGCATAAGATCACGGGCAAGTTGTAATGCGTCCACGCCATTATCTGTTTCTGCAATGACTTCGTAGCCATGACGTTCCATTAGCATACGTACCGCAAGACGAATGACGGGGTGATCATCCACGATCAGCACTTTATTCATGGGCAAGTCCAATTTTCGCTGTTCGAATTTTTAGAGCCCGCACCATAGCCTAGTCGTTTCACCCATGGCACACCGTCACCCTCGGCCACTCGCAGCGAGAGACATAGCCTACAAACAACACGGATTATTCCTACAAAAAATCATTGCCATACGAAGAAGCAGAGATTTTACTGACCGACTATTGTTCAGTGCTTCAGCAGTTTTTTTGTATCGACTTACAACCAAAAAACGACAAAAAAAACAGTATCGACGCATTAATCTACGATGCGCCGACTATTGAGCTACCCTTAAAAGTAACGGGTATTTTCCAGTACCTTCTTGCGCAATCTGGCTCAACAATCGAAAAAGCTCACACACCGTAACACTTGACCAATAACATAGCGCCATCAAAACAATTAAACAGCCATACCCGAACCTGCAACAATACAGCTACTATAACAACCTCACCACTCCAATAAAAACAGCTTAATACAACAGCAGAACAACCTGATATTAGTTATTACAACCATAAACCAATCGAGAAAAGACAATATTTAATGAGCATACAACATGATAAAACTCAAAAAAAGAATCACCAACCCCATGACAATTATTGCCCTATTTGCAGCACTGTCTGAAACATCGGCCGCCGTCTCCCTCCCCTTTCTCGACAATGAGGAGAGGGAACTCTATGTGTGGTTCCTGATCAGCTTTCCCTTTTACTTGCTTTTTCTTTTCTTCGTTACTCTCAACTTCAACTATCGATCGCTTTACGCGCCCTCCGATTTTATGAAGGGAAAGCATTTCATAAAAGCCATGGAGAACGTTCATCATCCGAGTAACAGCCCATCCAGCGTCGCGCCCGAAAGCTGGACCCGGCACCATGTAAACCTGCCTGACTCCCTAAAGGATCTGCACATCGTTGATGCACGGTGGATACACAAAAAAATGGCGTTCAGCGCCCTGATGGAGAGCATTCAGTACCCTGCGGACAATCCCGCACAAGTGATCGTATTTCTCACGTGTACCGATTCGGATAAATTGCTGAAGGCAAACACGCCCAAACATTGGAAACACATAAAGAAACGCAACAGCGCAACGTTCTGTATTTCTTACAATTTGAGCTCACAGGGCGTGACGATTATGGGCTAGGTATTGAACTGTCGCACATCAGAAAGGCAGCCCTTGAAGCAGATCAAGGACAGGAAGCAGAAGGAACGGTCAGCGGAAACAAGAAGAAAGCGAAACGCTATATGCAGCAGCCCCTCTTTCAAATTTGTGGCCTTGTCATCGACAAGGCCACAAATTCATTACCGACTCAAAGGTCTCAGAAAAGCTTGCGGCCCTTGTTCGCCGCGATACGCATACGCAGGGCGTTGAGCTTGATGAAGCCCGCCGCATCCGCCTGGTTGTAGGCGCCGCCATCTTCCTCGAAGGTCGCGATGTTGGCGTCGAACAACGACTCGTCGGACTTGCGGCCGGTGACGATCACATTGCCCTTGTACAGTTTCAGACGCACTACGCCGTTCACGTGGGCCTGGGAAGCATCGATCATCTGTTGCAGCATCAGACGCTCAGGGCTCCACCAGTAACCGGTGTAGATCAGGCTGGCGTATTTAGGCATCAGCTCGTCTTTGAGGTGAGCCACTTCGCGGTCCAGGGTGATCGATTCGATCGCGCGGTGAGCGCGCAGCATGATGGTGCCGCCCGGGGTCTCGTAGCAGCCGCGGGACTTCATGCCGACGTAGCGGTTTTCGACGATGTCCAGACGGCCGATACCATGTTCGCCACCGATACGGTTCAAGGTCGCCAGCACGGTGGCCGGGGTCATTTCGACGCCGTCCAGTGCGACGATGTCGCCGTTACGGTAGGTCAGTTCCAGGTACTGCGGTTTGTCAGGAGCGTTCTCCGGGGAGACGGTCCAGCGCCACATGTCTTCTTCGTGCTCGGTCCAG
Source organism: Pseudomonas sp. NPDC086112 (assembly GCF_044746425.1). Lineage (NCBI taxonomy): Bacteria > Pseudomonadati > Pseudomonadota > Gammaproteobacteria > Pseudomonadales > Pseudomonadaceae > Pseudomonas > Pseudomonas sp. NPDC086112. The sequence goes on from NZ_JBIVCD010000013.1 coordinate 9,235, forward strand.
GTGTCTTCCAGCACGCCGCCTTCATAGGAGATGTGCAGCAGGTTGGCATCCATCGAGTACGGGGATTTCTTCTTGCCGTGGCGCTCGATCGGGATGTTGTGCTTTTCAGCATAATCCATCAGCTTTTCACGGGAGAGCAGGTCCCATTCGCGCCACGGAGCGATCACTTTCACACCTGGCTTCAAAGCGTAGGCGCCCAGTTCGAAACGAACCTGGTCGTTGCCCTTGCCGGTCGCGCCGTGGGAAATGGCGTCAGCGCCGGTTTCGTTGGCGATTTCGATCAAGCGCTTGGCGATCAACGGACGAGCGATGGAAGTACCCAGCAGGTACTCGCCTTCATAAACGGTGTTGGCGCGGAACATCGGGAACACGAAATCGCGCACGAATTCTTCACGCAAATCGTCGATGTAGATTTCTTTTACGCCCATGGCCTGTGCCTTGGCGCGGGCCGGTTCGACCTCTTCGCCCTGACCCAGGTCAGCGGTGAAGGTCACTACTTCACAGTTATAAGTATCCTGCAGCCACTTGAGGATCACCGAAGTGTCCAGGCCGCCGGAATACGCCAGAACGACCTTGTTTACGTCCGCCATGCCATCACTCCACGGGGTTCTACGGAAAGCCGTCAAGTCTACCGCTCATGCAGAATAATTTACAGAGGCGCGACAGCTTATGACGACGAAGCGACAGATTATGTCGAGCGAGCGACGGTTGCAGCGGGTTCAGGAGGTCTTCGCGCTGCCCGCGGAAGCAGTGGCTGGAGGCGCTGGTTGCTCGGTCGGCGCTACCCGTTCAAGGCGTACGGCGACCCGGCGGTTTTTCGCCCGATTGGCGGCAGTGTTGTTCGGTGCCAGAGGATAGCGCTCACCGTGAAAACGCAGGGTGATCTGCGATTCCTGGATACCATTGGCCTTGAAGAAATCCATCACGGCCAGCGCCCTGCGTCGCGACAGTTCGCGGTTGGTCAGGCGATTGCCGCTGTTGTCGGAATGGCCATCGAGTTCGATGTGGTTGACCGTCGGATCGGCTTTCATGAATTCCAGCATGACCTGCAAATGGGCCTTGGCTTGGGCGTCTAGATCAATGCCCTCCCCCGGAAAGCCGACTTCGGATTGCTTCACCTGTTCAAAATTCTGCGGCAGCAACTTGGCCACGCAACCCTGGTAGTCACTGTAGGCCTTGCTGAATTTGACCGGCAGCAGGCGGACTTCAGATACCCGCCCCTCGCCCGAGGAGTGTCGAACCACTGGGCTGCGACCGTCCAGTAACCCGCTGATCAAGCGCCCGGCCTGAACTTGCGAGCTGTTGAACAGCACGTTGCCACTGCCGATTCGTACCGACCCCAGGTTGATGTCGCCACGCCCCGGCTGCCATGGCGCAGCGGCCGCCAGCAAGGTCGCGGAACCGCCACCGATCATCGAGTTGTAGGCCTTCAAGCGAAATGTCGCCTGTTCGCCGGCACGACGCACGAACTCTCCCGAGCCGAAATCGGTGATGGGTTGAGTCAGGCGGCATTCGAACTTGTCACCTTCGACCGTCCACTCGATGCTCTCCAGACGGGTCTGGAAAGTGAGCGCCATCGCAGGAAGGCTGGCAAACACACTGAGCAAGGCTAAATAACGCTGGCGCACGGGAGGCTCCACTGGCTTGTGCAACAAAAAGACCGACACACATATTTACGGCATACCTGTTGGATATCGGAAGCTTGCCGCAAAACTTGATAGCGAGTGCCTGCAAGAGTCTTTTCCGGTAGCATTCCCCTGAGTTTGACCCGCCTGGAATCCCCTCATGTCCGACCGCCTGACCCTGCTGCGTCCCGACGACTGGCATATTCATCTTCGCGATGGTGCTGTGTTGCCCAATACCGTCGCGGATGTCGCGCGCACCTTTGGTCGCGCCATCATCATGCCCAACCTGGTACCGCCGGTGCGCAACGCGGCTGAAGCCAATGGCTATCGCCAGCGGATTCTCGCCGCGCGTCCGGCCGGCAGCCGTTTCGAACCGCTGATGGTTCTGTACCTGACCGACCGCACCCAGCCCGAAGAAATTCGTGAGGCCAAGGCCAGCGGTTTCGTTCACGCCGCCAAGTTGTACCCGGCCGGCGCGACCACCAACTCGGACTCTGGCGTCACCAGCATCGACAAGATTTTCCCTGCACTCGAGGCCATGGCCGACGTCGGGATGCCCTTGTTGGTTCACGGTGAAGTCACCCGTGGCGATGTCGACGTTTTCGATCGCGAAAAAATCTTCATCGACGAGCACATGCGTCGAGTGGTCGAGCGTTTCCCGACCCTCAAAGTGGTGTTCGAACACATCACCACCGCTGACGCCGTGCAGTTCGTCAACGAGGCTTCGGCCAACGTCGGCGCTACCATCACCGCGCATCACCTGCTGTACAACCGCAACCACATGCTGGTGGGCGGGATTCGGCCGCACTTCTATTGCCTGCCGATCCTCAAGCGCAATACTCACCAGGAAGCCCTGCTCGACGCCGCCACCAGTGGCAGCGACAAGTTCTTCCTCGGCACCGACTCGGCGCCCCATGCCCAGCACGCCAAAGAAGCGGCTTGCGGCTGTGCCGGTTGCTACACCGCTTATGCCGCAATCGAGATGTATGCCGAAGCCTTTGAACAGCGCAACGCGCTGGACAAGCTCGAAGCCTTCGCCAGCCTCAACGGCCCGCGCTTCTACGGCCTGCCGGCGAATACCGATCGCATCACCCTGGTCCGCGATGAGTGGACCGCCCCAACCAGCCTGCCGTTTGGCGAGCTGACTGTAATCCCGCTGCGCGCCGGTGAAAAACTGCGCTGGCGCCTGCTGGAGGAACACGCGTGAGTGAAGACCATTTCGACGACGAACAGGACGGTCAAGGCAACGGAGGTGGTCCTCGTCATCCAATGGCTGCCAGATTCCGTGGTTACCTGCCGGTTGTCGTCGACGTAGAAACCGGTGGCTTCAATTCGGCCACCGATGCCCTGCTGGAAATTGCGGCGACCACCATCGCCATGGACGAAAAAGGCTTTGTGTATCCCGATCACACCTACTTCTTCCGCGTCGAGCCATTTGAAGGCGCGAACATCGAAGCGGCCGCTCTGGAGTTCACCGGGATCAAGCTCGATCACCCGTTGCGCATGGCCGTGAGTGAAGAAGCAGCCCTGACTGATATTTTTCGCGGCATCCGCAAGGCCCTGAAAGCCAACGGCTGCAAACGGGCGATTCTGGTCGGGCACAACAGCAGCTTCGATCTGGGCTTCCTCAACGCCGCTGTCGCACGCCTGGACATGAAACGTAACCCGTTTCATCCATTTTCCAGCTTCGATACCGCGACCCTCGCAGGTCTGGCCTACGGTCAAACCGTATTGGCCAAGGCCTGTCAGGCCGCCGATATCGATTTCGACGGTCGCGAGGCTCATTCGGCTCGCTACGACACCGAGAAGACTGCCGAGCTGTTCTGCGGCATCGTCAATCGCTGGAAACAAATGGGCGGCTGGGAAGACTACAACGACTGATCTGTTACTAATCGATGGCGAGGGAGCTTGCTCCCTCGCCATCGATGAACAGCATGGGTTTATCCCGCCCATAAAAAAACCGGCCTTATCAGCCGGTTTTTTTATGCCTCGAACGTGCCTTACAGCGCAGCAGCGTTCTCGGTCAGGTAAGCCGCAACACCTTCGGTGGAAGCGGTCATGCCTTTGTCGCCTTTTTTCCAGTTGGCAGGGCAAACTTCGCCGTGCTCTTCGTGGAATTGCAGAGCGTCGACCAGACGGATCAGCTCTTCGATGTTACGGCCCAGCGGCAGGTCGTTGATGATCTGCGAGCGGACAACGCCTTTGTCGTCGATCAGGAACGCGCCACGGAAAGCCACGCCGCCTTCGGACTCAACGTCGTAGGCCTTGGCGATTTCGTGCTTCAGGTCGGCCGCCATGGTGTAGCGAACTTCGCCGATGCCACCATTGTTGACCGGGGTGTTGCGCCAGGCGTTGTGGGTGAAGTGCGAGTCGATCGAAACGGCTACCACTTCCACGTTGCGTGCCTTGAAGTCAGACATGCGGTTGTCCAGAGCGATCAGCTCGGACGGGCAAACGAAGGTGAAGTCCAGTGGGTAGAAGAACACCAGGCCGTATTTGCCTTTGATGGCCGAGGACAGGGTGAAGCTGTCTACGATTTCGCCATTGCCGAGTACGGCCGGTACGGTGAAGTCAGGGGCTTGTTTGCCTACGAGTACGCTCATTGGATATCTCCTGGTGTAATAACGTTGAAGAACAGGGTTCATGCCAGCCTGCCACCCTCGGGCGACAGCCCTGTGACACAAACCTGCTTCGCAAAAGGCCGACCATCATACACCGCGTTTTTCACCTGTCCTTAGCGCCTTAATGGTTTTTTTCCTGGAAGGTAAAAAGACCGCTGCTATATTTTTCTCCTGACAACGTGAGAAGAAACCGTTCGTCAGTCACATGCCCTTATGACGAAAACCTTTCAGAAACCACTTTGACAATCATTCTCGTTAACATTAAGATCCATCGCAATTGAGTCACAACCAGCGACGGTTTTCACTTATGTATGTCTGCCTCTGCACTGGCGTCACCGACGGTCAAATCCGCGATGCAATCTATGAAGGTTGCTGCAGCTATCGGGAAGTACGTCAAGCCACCGGCGTTGCCAGCCAATGCGGTAAATGCGCCTGCCTTGCCAAGGAAGTGGTCCGTGAAACCCTGGGCAAACTGCAATCGGCCCAGGCGTCGATCCCCTACCCCGCAGAATTTACCGCCGCATAATGACCGTATTACAAAGAACCGGACTTGATGTCCGGTTTTTTTATGTCTGAAAATCAACCGCTTAGGCACTAGACGCGGAACACAAACATTCTTATTCCGATTAATTTTCATTTAAGTTTCAATAACTTAGGTTTGACACTCTTAATTACGCGGCTCAAACTCTGCCTTATAGACAGCTAATACAGGGCAGGACCCCATCATGAAAGGCGACATTACAGTCATCCAGCATCTCAACAAGATCCTTGCCAATGAGCTGGTCGCGATCAATCAATACTTTTTGCATGCGCGCATGTATGAAGATTGGGGTCTGAACAAGCTCGGCAAGCACGAGTACCACGAATCCATCGACGAGATGAAGCACGCCGACAAGCTGATCAAGCGCATCCTGTTCCTTGAAGGCCTGCCGAACGTCCAGGACCTGGGCAAGCTGAACATCGGCGAACACACCAAGGAAATGCTTGAGTGTGACTTGAAGATCGAACGCGACGGCCATGCCGATCTGAAAGTCGCTATCGCTCACTGCGAAACTGTTGGCGACTTCGGTAGCCGTGAACTGCTCGAAGACATTCTTGAATCCGAAGAAGAACATATCGACTGGCTGGAAACCCAACTGGGCCTGATCGATAAAGTCGGTCTTGAGAACTATCTGCAGTCGCAGATGGGCGAAGAGTAAATGCTACGCCGCTAATCGCGACGCAATAAAAAGCCCCGCTCTCTTTTATAGAGGCGGGGCTTTTTTATGTGTGCTGTCTCGTCCTGAAACGGGTGTAAACCTATTTCAGGACGAGACACGCCTTTGTAGGAGCGAGCGGGCGGCGATCCGACTTGCCCGCGAAGAACGATAACGCGGTGTTACTGATAAACCGCATCATCGTTCTTCGCGGGCAAGCCTCGCTCCTACACAGGTACCGAATCAGGCGTCGGTCTTGTTGGCCGCAGCAGCTTCCACAGCGGCTTTGATCGTCGCTTGCAACGAACCGTCAGCAGCCATTTCAGTCATGATGTCGCTACCGCCGACCAGTTCACCACCGACCCACAATTGCGGGAAGGTTGGCCAGTTGGCGTACTTTGGCAGGTTGGCGCGGATTTCCGGGTTCTGCAGGATGTCCACATAGGCAAACTTTTCGCCACAGGCCATTACAGCCTGAGCGGCTTTCGCGGAGAACCCACACTGTGGGGCATTCGGCGAGCCTTTCATGTAAAGCAGAATGGTGTTGTTGGCAATCTGCTCTTTAATCGTTTCGATGATATCCATGGAGCACCTCGGCTGAACTTTCCGACTCAGTGGTCGGCACGGTGGCGCATTGTAACGGAAACCCGAGCGCCATGCTCGGCCTCCCCGACAGTCATGTTCACGCTGCCGCCACGGTCACCGGCACGCCGTTCAACGCCGCATTACCCGACAACTCATCGAGCTGACATTCGTCAGTCAGGTCATTGGCGCTGGAGCCGGGTTGACCGCTGGCAATCGTCATCTGCACACCCGGTCGCGCATGACCCCAACCGTGAGGAAGGCTGACCACACCTCTCATCATATCCAGGCTGGCGACCACTTCAACCTCGATCACCCCGACCCGCGAACTGACGCGCACTCGTTGCCCATCGTGGAGCCCGCGGCTGGCCAGGTCATCCGGGTTCATCAGCAGTTGATGGCGCGGTTTGCCCTTCACCAGACGGTGATAGTTGTGCATCCATGAGTTGTTGCTGCGCACATGGCGGCGGCCGATCATCAGCAGCTCATCGGCAGCCGGTGCTTGTAGCGCCGCGAAGCGCGCCAGGTCGGCGAGAATCTCGACAGGCGCTGCCTGGACTCGCTGATTGGCCGTTTTCAGGCGTGGCGCCAGGTTGGGTTTGAGCGCCCCGAGGTCGATACCGTGAGGATGATCGAACAAGGTCGCCAGCGACAGTTTGTGTTCCGAAGCGTCGCCATACAGGCCCATCCGCAGCCCTCGGTCGATCATCTGCGCTGGCGCGATGGTCGGTTTCAGTTCCTTGCCGGTCCTGGTCGCAAAGGCTTTGGCCAGCCCCACGAAAATTTCCCAGTCATGCAGCGCACCTTCGGGCTTGGCCAGGATCGCCCGGTTGAAGCGGGTGACGTTGCGCACCGCGAACATGTTGAACGTGGTGTCGTAATGATCGTTTTCCAGCGCCGAAGTCGACGGCAGGATCAGGTCGGCATAACGCGTGGTTTCATTGATGTACAGGTCGACACTGACCATGAACTCCAATCCGTCCAGCGCCTGTTCCAGTTGCCGGCCATTGGGCGTGGACAGCACCGGATTGCCCGCCACGGTGATCAGCGCGCGGACCTGCCCTTCCCCTTCGGTAAGCATCTCTTCGGCCAGCGCCGATACCGGCAGCTCTCCCGCGTATTCCGGACGCCCGGACACGCGACTCTGCCACCGGTTGAAATGCCCGCCCGAGGTCGATGCCACCAGATCCACCGCAGGCTCGGTGCACAACGCACCGCCCACCCGGTCGAGGTTGCCGGTGACCAGATTGATCAGTTGCACCAGCCAATGGCACAGGGTGCCGAAAGCCTGGGTCGAAACCCCCATGCGCCCGTAGCAGACCGCTGTCGGCGCTGCCGCGAAGTCCCGTGCCAGTTGGCGGATCTGCTCGGCGGGCACCGCGCACAGCGGGCTCATGGCCTCGGCGGTGAACCCTGCGATCGCTTCACGCACCTCATCCAGGCCATCGACCGGCAAATGACTGTCGCAGGTCAGACTTTCAGCGAACAAGGTATTGAGCAGCCCGAACAACAGCGCCGCATCGCCGCCGGGGCGTACGAACAGATGCTGGTCAGCCATCGCCGCCGTCTCGCTGCGACGCGGATCGACCACCACCACTTTGCCGCTCCGGGCCTGAATCGCCTTAAGGCGCTTCTCGACATCCGGCACGGTCATGATGCTGCCGTTGGAGGCCAGTGGATTGCCGCCCAGGATCAGCATGAAATCGGTGTGATCGATGTCCGGGATCGGCAGCAGCAAGCCGTGGCCGTACATCAAATGACTGGTCAGGTGATGGGGCAACTGATCGACCGATGTCGCGGAAAACCGGTTGCGGGTTTTCAGCAGGCCGAGGAAATAATTGCTGTGGGTCATCAACCCGTAGTTATGCACGCTGGGGTTGCCCTGATAGACCGCCACCGCGTTCTGCCCGTGACGCTCCTGAATCGCCGCCAGGCGTTCGGCTACAAGACTGAAAGCGTCTTCCCACTCGATAGGCTGCCATTCGCTGCCTGTTCGCAGCATCGGCTGACGCAGGCGATCCGGATCATTTTGAATGTCTTGCAGGGCAACCGCTTTGGGGCAGATGTGCCCACGGCTGAAGGTGTCCTGCGGATCACCCTTGATCGAGTTGATCTGTACGCCGCTGCCTTCGACCTCAGAGGTTTCGATGGTCAGGCCGCAGATGGCTTCACACAGGTGGCACGCACGGTGATGGAGAGTCTTGGTCATGGCCAGTCTCTGTTTTGTTCTGGGCGGGCAATAGCGGCCGCGGGAACAAAACTATGGCGCGCGATCCGCCCCTTTGCCAGCGACGTTCGTCTTGTGAATCGGCGACTATCAGGCCAGCCGATGGCAGCAAGGGATCAGTTCGATGGCAGACTCGGCGGCGCCTGCAACTGGATCTCCTCGATGGTTTCGATCTGCTCATGGGCAACATGCACGCCGGTGAGCTCGCCGATCAGTCGCCAATGTTCGTCGAGCCCGGCGCTGACGGTCGCCATGCGGTCGATCATGCGCCGGCCAGCTACCTTCGTGACTTCGTCTTCACTGCGCAACAGCTCGAAAGACATCGAGGTCATGGAAGCAGTGAGGTGGGTCAGGGAGCGGGCCGTAAGGCCGAGTAGCTCCATCAACAGCTGTTCTTTCGATTCCATTCCAAAGGCTTCCTGCGTCGCTCGTGCACTAGTTATAACCCAGCACTTTGCTTTAGCAAATGTTTCGGACAAGACACGTTGCCCACCAAAGGCCCGAATGACAGGTCAAAAACCGACCGTCAGCGTGTCGCCCGCGCCCTGTTTGATTGCCAAGCCCGGCGAGCCCGGTGTACAAATGGTTGGCTGCTGTCAGGAAACAGGCTTCAAAAGCGCTACTGCGGTCACCCGTAGCCCCTCTGAAATCCTCTAAACACCGTAGCCCATTGGAAAAACGCGACATTTAATGTCAATATCGCGCCTTCCCCTATTTCGTCGCCCCGTGCGGCTTACGCCGCAGGTCTCGCCCGTTTTTCAGTTAAACAAGGCTTTGAGTATCTGCGGTCTGTTGCAAAAAGGTAGTCAATGATGAGCGCAAGGCACTTTCTCTCCCTGATGGATTGCACGCCCGAAGAGCTGGTCAGCGTGATCCGTCGAGGCGTTGAGCTCAAGGACCTGCGTAACCGCGGCGTACTGTTCGAGCCTTTGAAAAACCGCGTCCTGGGGATGATTTTCGAGAAGTCCTCGACCCGCACCCGCATCTCGTTCGAAGCCGGCATGATCCAGCTCGGCGGCCAGGCGATATTCCTGTCGCCACGCGACACCCAATTGGGTCGCGGCGAGCCGATCGGCGACTGCGCCATCGTCATGTCGAGCATGCTCGATGCGGTGATGATCCGTACCTTTGCCCACAGCACCCTGACCGAATTCGCCGCCAATTCCCGCGTGCCGGTGATCAATGGCCTGTCCGATGACCTGCACCCCTGCCAATTGCTGGCCGACATGCAAACCTTCCTCGAACACCGTGGTTCGATTCAAGGCAAGACCGTGGCCTGGATCGGCGATGGCAACAACATGTGCAACAGCTATATAGAAGCGGCGATCCAGTTCGACTTCCAGTTGCGCATCGCCTGCCCGGAAGGTTACGAACCCAACCCTGAGTTCGTGGCTAAAGCCGGCGATCGGGTGACCATCGTCCGCGACCCGCAGGAAGCCGTGCGCGGCGCGCACCTGGTGAGCACCGACGTCTGGACCTCCATGGGCCAGGAAGAGGAAACCGCCAAGCGCCTGAAGTTGTTCGCACCGTTCCAGGTCAACCGTGCCCTGCTCGACCTGGCCGCGCCGGACGTGCTGTTCATGCATTGCCTGCCGGCCCACCGTGGTGAGGAAATCAGCCTCGACCTGCTCGACGACTCGCGTTCGGTGGCCTGGGATCAAGCCGAAAACCGTCTTCATGCACAAAAGGCCTTGCTCGAATTCCTCGTCCCGCCTTCGTACCACCACGCATGAGCCAGCCATTACTGCTGAACCTGCGCAACCTGGCCTGCGGTTATCAAAACCAGCGGGTTGTGCAGAACCTCAACCTGCATTTGAATGCTGGGGATATCGGTTGCCTGCTGGGGTCTTCGGGCTGCGGCAAAACCACCACCCTGCGGGCGATTGCCGGCTTTGAACCGGTGCACGAAGGTGAAATCCAGTTGGCGGGCGAGACCATCTCCAGCGCCGGCTTCACCCTTGCCCCGGAGAAGCGCCGGATCGGCATGGTGTTTCAGGATTACGCACTGTTTCCGCATTTGAGCGTGGCCGAGAACATCGCTTTCGGAATCCGCAAGCATCCGCAAAAGGATCGCATCACCGAAGAGCTGCTCGAACTGGTCAACCTGAAAAACCTCGGCAAGCGCTTCCCCCATGAGCTGTCCGGTGGCCAGCAGCAACGTGTGGCGTTGGCCCGCGCCCTGGCGCCGGAACCGCAACTGCTGTTGCTCGACGAACCGTTCTCTAACCTCGACGGCGAATTGCGACGCAAGCTCAGTCATGAAGTACGCGCCATTCTCAAGGCGCGCGGCACCAGTGCAATCCTGGTGACCCACGATCAGGAAGAAGCCTTCGCGGTCAGTGACCACGTGGGCGTTTTCAAGGAAGGTCGCCTGGAGCAGTGGGACACGCCCTACAACCTCTATCACGAACCCCTGACGCCATTCGTGGCCAGTTTCATTGGCCAGGGTTACTTCATTCGCGGCCAGTTGAGCAGCCCGGAGTCGGTGCAGACCGAGTTGGGTGAATTGCGCGGCAACCGTGCCTACACCTGGCCAATCGGTTGTGCCGTGGATGTGTTGTTGCGTCCGGACGATATCGTCTATGCGCCGGACAGCCCACTAAGGGCACAGATTATTGGCAAGAGCTTCCAGGGGGCATCGACTCTGTACCGCTTGCAGTTGTCTACGGGCGCGCAGCTGGAGTCGATTTTCCCGAGTCATGCCGATCATCTGGTCGGTGCTGAAGTAGGCATTCGGGTGGCGGCTGAACACTTGGTGCTGTTCCAGGCGAACGGCAGCACGGCGGCGCAGATACCGGTGATCGAATCCGGTGTTCGGCGGTACAGCACCGCCAGCTGACACCAGAATCTGTAGGAGCGAGGCTTGCCCGCGAAGGCGTCGTGCCAGTCAATGATGATGTCGACTGACACGACACCTTCGCGGGCAAGCCTCGCTCCTACAAAAAAAAATCATCCGAGCATTAATTTGCCGCTCGCAACCAGCGTTGCATTCCCGCCAATACTGACCCGATCCCCTTCCAGCTGGCAGAACAACTCCCCGCCTCGCGCCGAACACTGATAAGCCGTCAGACTCGACTTGCTCAAGCGTTCCGACCAATACGGAATCAGGCTGCAATGGGTCGACCCGGTCACCGGGTCTTCGTTGATGCCGATTGCCGGGGCAAAGTATCGCGACACAAAGTCATGCTTGCTGCCCTTGGCGGTCACAATGGCGCCCAGCCATGGCAGTTTTGCCAGCGCAACCATGTCCGGCTGACAATCGAGCACCGCTTGCTCGGACTCCAGTACCACGAACAATTCTTTCGAACCCAACACATCGACTGTTTTCACACCCAAGGCGCGCTCGACATCCAGGGTCACGCCCACTTCTGTCGGCACGATGGCCGGGAAATCCAGCCACAAGCGCTCGCCCTCACGGCTGACACTCAGCGGGCCAGACTTGCAGATGAAGTCCAGTCGCTCGACCGGTTCCTTATAGATTTCGAACAGAACATAGGCGCTGGCCAGGGTCGCATGGCCGCATAACGGGACTTCGGTGGTGGGGGTAAACCAGCGAATGTGCCAGACAGGACCCTCACGCACCAGAAACGCGGTTTCGGCGAGGTTGTGTTCGGCGGCGATTTTTTGCATTAACTCATCGCCGAGCCAGGTATCGAGCCGGTACACCATCGCCGGGTTGCCACTGAACGGCCGATCACTGAACGCGTCCACCTGATGAAACTCTAGCTGCATGCCATTTCTCCCTTTTTCAGGTCGACGAGCATGAAGCCACGAAGAGCCCTTCACCAGTGACAGAACGAATCAATTTCCACCATACAGGCTGAACGCCCGAGGCCTTCTGTTCAGGGGCGACCGATATCGGCGAACTTCGCCTGGGTGTGTTCGGCCAACACAGCGGGCGCCAGTTCCACTTCCAGTCCACGCCGTCCGGCGCTGACGAAGATGCTGGAAAAAGGCTGAGCCGAACGATCAATAAAGGTACGCAGACGCTTCTTCTGCCCGAGTGGACTGATGCCGCCTAACAGATAACCTGTCGAGCGCTGTGCAGCTGCGGGATCGGCCATTTCGACTTTCTTCACACCAGCGGCCTGGGCCAGCGCCTTCAAATCCAGACTTCCGACGACCGGCACCACTGCCACCAACAATTCCCCCTTTTCGCTGGCCGCCAGCAATGTCTTGAACACCTGCGCCGGGTCCAACCCCAGTTTTTCCGCGGCCTCCAGACCATAGGACGCTGCCTTCGGATCATGTTCGTAACTGTGCACGCGATGTTCGGCACGAACTTTTTTCAACAAATCCAATGCGGGGGTCATGGCAGCTCCAAGCTTGGCGGCAGAAGAAAAATACTGCGCAGGATTCTAGGTCATTGATCGATAAAAGGCTCTATTACAACGCTATTTCAAAAGCTTTGCCGGGCTACTGTGCCGTTCGTCCACGGTCGGCCTGCCTGATGAACGATGCGGTCATTCACGTGACTAATAGTTGAAATGTGACCGACAGTTCACTTTCGACCTTTGACAGCAGCGTTTCTTGTCTATATTTTTTCGAATCTGAATACTGTACGAATGTCTCACCGCAGCACTCAGCAGTAAGCCGAACACAGGATGGGGATCCTGCCTCGGTGAAAATCGCGCTTTGACTTTGATCAAAAAGCGCCAGACAACAACAAAAAAGAGGTTTTCAATGACAACTGCTTTACAACAACCGTCGCTCTCGAGCCAATGCATGGCCGAGTTTCTGGGTACTGCACTGCTCATCTTTTTCGGTACCGGCTGCGTTGCCGCGCTCAAGGTGGCGGGTGCCAGCTTCGGACTGTGGGAAATCAGCATCATCTGGGGGGTGGGCGTCAGCATGGCGATCTACCTCACCGCCGGCGTTTCCGGCGCGCACCTCAATCCTGCCGTGAGTATCGCGCTGAGCATTTTCGCTGACTTCGAAAAGCGCAAACTGCCTTTCTATATCTTCTCCCAGGTGGCCGGCGCCTTTTGCGGGGCCTTGTTGGTTTACACGCTGTACAGCAACCTTTTCTTCGATTTCGAACAAACTCACCAAATGGTTCGTGGCACCCAGGCCAGCCTTGAATTGGCGTCGGTGTTCTCCACTTTCCCGAACCCTGCCCTGACCACTGCCCAGGCCTTTTTGGTTGAAGTGATCATCACCGCCATATTGATGGGCGTGATCATGTCGTTGACCGATGACAACAACGGTCTGCCCAAAGGGCCACTGGCGCCGTTGCTGATCGGCCTGCTGATTGCCGTGATTGGTAGCTCGATGGGCCCGTTGACCGGTTTCGCGATGAACCCGGCCCGAGACTTCGGTCCTAAACTGATGACTTTCTTCGCCGGCTGGGGTGAAATTTCCTTCACTGGCGGGCGCGATATCCCGTACTTCCTGATCCCGATTTTTGCACCGATTGTCGGTGCCTGCCTCGGTGCTGCAGCTTATCGCGGGCTGATTGCCCGTCATCTGCCCAGCGCCATACCTGCTACAAAGGATGCAGTACCGGCCATTGACGGCAAACCAAGAACGTCTTGAAACCGTTGGCGCGTGATCCTGCCCATGGGGTGCCGCGCCTGACCTCACTTCCTAATTTTCGTCCAAGGCAATCGACATGACCGACATACAGAATAAGAACTACATCATTGCCCTCGATCAGGGTACGACCAGCTCCCGCGCGATCATTTTCGACCGTGACGCGAACGTGGTCTGCACCGCCCAGCGCGAATTCGCGCAGCATTACCCGCAAGCCGGTTGGGTCGAACATGACCCGATGGAAATCTTCGCCACCCAAAGCGCCGTGATGGTCGAGGCCCTGGCTCAAGCCGGCCTGCATCACGATCAGGTCGCAGCCATCGGCATCACCAACCAGCGCGAAACCACCGTGGTCTGGGACAAGACCACCGGCCGCCCGATCTACAACGCGATCGTCTGGCAGTGCCGGCGCAGCACCGAAATCTGCCAACAGCTCAAGCGCGATGGTCACGAGCAATACATCAGCGACACCACTGGCCTGGTCACCGATCCGTACTTCTCTGGCACCAAGCTCAAGTGGATCCTCGACAACGTCGAAGGCAGCCGTGAACGTGCGCGCAAGGGTGAACTGCTGTTCGGCACCGTAGACAGCTGGCTGATCTGGAAATTTACCGGCGGTAAAGTACACGTCACCGACTACACCAACGCCTCGCGCACCATGCTCTTCAACATCCACACGCTGGAGTGGGACGCGAAGATGCTGGAAGTCCTCGACATCCCGCGCGAGATGCTGCCGGAAGTTAAATCCTCGTCCGAGATCTACGGCCACACCAAAAGTGGCATCGCCATTGGCGGTATCGCCGGCGACCAGCAGGCGGCCCTCTTCGGCCAGATGTGCGTCGAGCCAGGGCAGGCGAAAAACACCTATGGCACCGGTTGCTTCCTGCTGATGAACACCGGCGACAAAGCGGTGAAATCCAAACACGGCATGCTCACCACCATCGCTTGCGGCCCGCGTGGCGAAGTGGCCTACGCCCTGGAAGGCGCGGTATTCAACGGTGGCTCCACCGTGCAGTGGTTGCGTGACGAGTTGAAAATCATCAACGACGCCCACGACACCGAATACTTTGCCAACAAGGTCAAGGACAGCAACGGCGTGTACCTGGTACCCGCCTTCACCGGTCTGGGCGCTCCCTACTGGGACCCGTATGCCCGTGGCGCATTGTTCGGCCTGACGCGCGGCGTACGCGTGGATCACATCATTCGTGCCGCGCTGGAGTCGATTGCCTACCAGACCCGCGACGTCCTGGACGCCATGCAGCAGGATTCCGGCGAACGCCTCAAGTCCCTGCGCGTGGACGGCGGCGCAGTCGCGAACAACTTCCTGATGCAATTCCAGGCCGACATTCTCGGGACGCAGGTCGAGCGTCCGAAAATGCGCGAAACCACCGCGTTGGGCGCGGCTTACCTGGCGGGTCTGGCGTGCGGCTTCTGGGGCAGCCTGGACGAGTTGCGCGGCAAGGCAGTGATCGAGCGCGAGTTCGAACCGACACTGGACGAAACCGCGAAGGAAAAACTCTACGCCGGCTGGAAAAAAGCGGTCAGCCGCACTCGTGATTGGGAACCGCATGAGGGTGCTGAATAAGCCAAGGTCGGGTTCTAACTGGTAGGGAGCAGATTCCTGCGGCATCATGGGCAAATTTTGCACGGCAGCCCAAAGGAAGCCCCATGAATCTGCCTCCCCGTCAGCAGCAAATCCTCGAACTGGTCCGCGAACGCGGCTATGTCAGCATCGAGGAAATGGCCCAGCTGTTCGTCGTTACACCGCAAACCATCCGCCGCGATATCAATCAACTGGCGGAAGTCAATCTGTTGCGCCGCTACCACGGCGGCGCAGCCTACGACTCCAGCGTCGAAAACACTGCCTACGCCATGCGCGCCGATCAGATGCGCGATGAAAAACAGCGTATCGGCGAAGCCATTGCCGCTCAGATTCCCGATCACGCCTCGCTGTTCATCAACATCGGCACCACCACCGAATCCATCGCTCGGGCGCTGCTCAACCACAACCACCTGAAGATCATCACCAACAACCTGCATGTGGCCTCGATGCTCAGCGCCAAGGACGATTTCGACGTGCTGCTGACCGGTGGCAACGTGCGGCGTGACGGTGGCGTGGTCGGTCAGGCGAGTGTCGACTTCATTAACCAGTTCAAGGTCGACTTCGCCCTGGTCGGCATCAGCGGCATTGATGAAGACGGCAGTTTGCTGGACTTCGATTATCAGGAAGTGCGGGTATCCCAGGCGATCATTGCCAATGCCCGGCAGGTGATTCTGGCCGCCGACTCCAGCAAATTCGGGCGCAATGCCATGATTCGCCTGGGGCCGATCAGCCTGATCGATTGCCTGGTCACCGATCAGCAGCCCTCGCCAGCCTTGGCGCAGTTGCTAAGCCAGCACAAGATTCGGTTGGAGGTTGTTTAACCCCGAAGGTGGTTAAACAACCTGTAGGAGCCAGGCTTGCCGGCGAAGGCACCCTTGAGTACGACTTCGCCGGCAAGCCTGGCTCCTACAAGGATTGCGTAAACCTTGTGGGAGCGGGCTTGCCCGCGATGACGGCCGCATTCGCCACACACCTCTAGCGCTCCGCCGCACGTCTAAATGTTCGTAAATTTTCCTTTAACCGCCTTTCGATCAGTATTTTCAATCGAAGTTGACTGGCTGTGCGCGTCTTTATGGGCTAGTATTTTCGTAAATGAACATTAATGTTCGAATTCCAATATAGAAAATCAAAGCCCGAGGCCAGCCGATGCCCACTTCTACCTTGCCTACGCCCCCTCTCGCCGAGGTTTACGATATCGCCGTCATCGGTGGTGGGATCAATGGCGTGGGGATCGCAGCGGATGCCGCCGGTCGCGGTCTTTCGGTATTCCTTTGCGAAAAGGATGACCTGGCCAGCCACACTTCGTCCGCCAGCAGCAAGCTGATCCACGGCGGCCTGCGCTATCTCGAACATTACGAATTTCGCCTGGTGCGCGAAGCCCTCGCCGAGCGCGAAGTGCTGCTGGCCAAGGCGCCGCACATCGTCAAGCAGATGCGTTTCGTGCTGCCGCACCGCCCGCACCTGCGTCCGGCCTGGATGATCCGCGCCGGCCTGTTCCTTTATGACAATCTGGGCAAACGGGAAAAACTCGAAGGTTCGAAAAGCCTGAAGTTCGGCCCGGACAGTGCACTGAAAAGCGAAATCACCAAAGGCTTCGAATATTCCGATTGCTGGGTCGATGACGCACGCCTGGTCGTACTGAACGCCATGGCCGCCCGCGAGAAAGGCGCCCACGTTCACACCCAGACCCGCTGCGTCAGTGCCCGTCGCACCAAGGGCCTGTGGCATCTGAACCTGGAGCGTGCCGATGGCAGCCTGTTTTCGATCCGCGCCAAAGCGCTGGTCAATGCAGCCGGCCCGTGGGTCGCCAAGTTCATCCGTGATGACCTGAAGATGGAATCGCCGTATGGCATCCGTCTGATCCAGGGCAGCCACCTGATCGTGCCGAAGCTATATGAAGGCGAACACGCGCACATTCTGCAAAACGAAGATCAGCGCATCGTCTTCACCATTCCGTACCTGAATCACTTCACCCTGATCGGCACAACCGACCGTGAGTACACCGGCGACCCGGCGAAAGTCGCGATCACTGAAGGCGAAACCGATTACCTGCTCAAAGTGGTCAACGCCCACTTCAAGAAGCAAGTCAGTCGCGGCGACATCCTGCACAGCTATTCCGGTGTTCGTCCGCTGTGCAACGACGAATCCGATAACCCGTCTGCCGTCACCCGCGACTACACCCTGGCATTGTCGGGCAGTGGCGAAGAAGCGCCGCTGCTGTCGGTGTTCGGCGGCAAACTGACGACTTACCGCAAACTGGCCGAATCGGCGCTGGCGCAACTGGCCCCTTACTTCGCGCACATCAAGCCGAGCTGGACGGCCAGCGCCACCCTGCCCGGCGGCGAAGACATGACCACCCCGCAGGCCTTGAGCTCGCGGATCCGCGACAAATTCGACTGGGTGCCCACCGAGATCGCCCGACGTTGGGCCACCACTTACGGCAGCCGCACCTGGCGCATGCTCGAAGGTGTAGAAAGCCTTAATGATCTGGGCGAACACATCGGCGGCGGTCTCTACACTCGCGAAGTTGATTACCTGTGCAGCGAAGAATGGGCGACCACCGCCCACGACATTCTGTGGCGCCGCACAAAGCTTGGGCTGTTCACTACCCCGGCGGAACAGCAGAAGCTCGAAGATTACCTGAACAAGCTCGAACAGAACCGCAGCAAGATCGAAGCGGCCTGATCGGGAATCCGGTGAAACGAAGCCCCTGAATCTCATGATTCAGGGGCTTTTTCATAACCCGCAAGACTGTAGGAGCGAGGCTGCCCGCGAATGGATCACCGCGGTCTGCCTGGAGCACCGCGTTATCGTTCTTCGCGGGCAAGCCTGGCTCCTACAGGTTGAGGGGGATTCATTCGGTTTTCCGAACGCGACTTGCCAGTCGATTCGGTAAACCGGATCGCCCAATAGAAAATTCAGCGCCATAAATATTTAATAGCCTTATAAATCAATAGCTTGATCTATATCGCCTGGCCTGGCACGAGTCATGCTCTACACTCTTGGACGAATGTTCGTTGCGCCACCCCTTCAGGAGCCGGCAAGCATTCGAAGCACCAAAAAGGGCCGATGAACTGGCTCCATATAAAAACAATGTCGAGGAAAATTTGATGCGCATCGTTCCCCATCTCCTGGGCGCAGCCATTGCTGCCGCTCTGATTAGCACTCCAGTTTTCGCCGCCGAACTCACCGGCACACTGAAGAAGATCAAAGAGTCCGGCACCATCACCCTCGGGCATCGTGACGCTTCCATTCCGTTTTCCTACATCGCGGACGCTTCCGGCAAACCGGTTGGCTACTCCCACGATATCCAGCTGAAAATCGTCGAAGCCATCAAGAAAGACCTGGACATGCCCAACCTCCAGGTCAAATACAACCTGGTGACCTCGCAAACCCGTATCCCACTGGTGCAGAACGGCACCGTGGACGTCGAGTGCGGTTCCACCACCAACAACGTCGAACGTCAGCAGCAAGTTGACTTCTCCGTTGGCATCTTCGAAATCGGCACCAAGCTGCTGGCCAAGAAAGATTCCCCATACAAAGACTTCGCCGACCTCAAAGGCAAGAACGTCGTGACCACCGCCGGCACCACGTCCGAGCGCATCCTCAAGTCGATGAACGCCGACAAGCAGATGGGCATGAACGTGATCTCCGCCAAAGACCATGGCGAGTCCTTCCAGATGCTGGAAACCGGCCGTGCCGTGGCTTTCATGATGGACGACGCCTTGCTGGCCGGTGAAATGGCCAAGGCCAAGAAGCCGACCGACTGGGCCGTGACCGGGACTGCGCAGTCCAATGAGATTTACGGTTGCATGGTTCGCAAAGGCGACGCGCCGTTCAAGAAAGCTGTCGACGACGCCATCATCGCGACCTACAAATCCGGCGAGATCAACAAGATCTACGAAAAATGGTTCATGCAGCCAATTCCGCCAAAAGGCCTGAACCTGATGTTCCCGATGAGCGAAGAGCTCAAGGCCCTGATCGCCAATCCGACCGACAAAGCGGCTGACGAAAAGAAATCCTGATTTCTGACTAACCTTATCCCCTGAGAGAGCCTTTGCCCTTTCAGGGGTTGTCACTCCCTGCTGGCATTTTCTGGAAACACTCGAACCGGTGGCTGTCGAGCCGCTCGTGTGTGCCCGACCGTCACGGTTGGGCGGGAACGGAGCTTCCCCAGGCGGGCATTTGTACATCGAACGAATCCGAGGGGAGACCCTAATGAATTACAACTGGGACTGGGGCGTGTTCTTCAAGTCCACCGGCGTGGGCAGCGAGATTTATTTCGACTGGTACCTCTCCGGTTTGGGCTGGACCATCGCCATTGCCGTCGCAGCCTGGATCATCGCGCTGCTGCTGGGCTCGATTCTGGGCGTCATGCGCACGGTACCGAATCGCATCGTATCGGGCATCGCGACCTGCTACGTCGAACTCTTCCGTAACGTGCCGCTGCTGGTTCAGCTGTTCATCTGGTACTTCCTGGTGCCCGATCTGCTGCCTGCGGACATCCAGGAGTGGTACAAGCAGGATCTCAACCCCACCACTTCGGCGTTCCTCAGCGTCGTCGTGTGCCTGGGCCTGTTCACCACCGCTCGGGTTTGCGAACAAGTGCGCACCGGTATCCAGGCGCTGCCCCGCGGCCAGGAAGCCGCCGCTCGCGCCATGGGTTTCAAGCTGCCGCAGATCTACTGGAACGTGCTGCTGCCCCAGGCTTACCGCATCATCATTCCGCCGCTTACCTCGGAATTTTTGAACGTATTCAAGAACTCCTCCGTCGCGTCGCTGATCGGCCTGATGGAGCTGCTCGCGCAGACCAAACAGACCGCCGAGTTCTCCGCCAACCTGTTCGAAGCCTTCACCCTGGCCACGCTGATCTACTTCACGCTGAACATGAGCCTGATGCTGCTGATGCGTTCGGTCGAGAAGAAAGTCGCCGTACCGGGCCTGATTTCCGTAGGGGGTAAATGATGGAATTCGACTTCTCGGGCATCATTCCGTCCCTGCCGGGTTTGTGGAACGGCATGATCATGACCCTCAAGCTGATGGCCCTGGGCGTGATCGGCGGGATCATCCTCGGCACGCTCCTGGCGCTGATGCGCCTGTCCCACAACAAACTGCTGTCGAACATCGCCGGCGCCTACGTTAACTACTTCCGCTCGATCCCGTTGCTGCTGGTCATCACCTGGTTCTACCTGGCGGTGCCGTTTGTATTACGCTGGATCACCGGCGAAGATACCCCGATCGGCGCGTTCGCCTCGTGCATCGTGGCCTTCATGATGTTCGAAGCCGCGTATTTCTGCGAAATCGTCCGGGCTGGCGTGCAGTCGATCCCCAAGGGTCAGATGGGCGCTGCCCAGGCGTTGGGCATGGAATACGGCCAGATGATGCGACTGATCATCCTGCCGCAAGCGTTTCGCAAGATGACCCCGCTGCTGCTGCAACAGAGCATCATCCTGTTCCAGGACACCTCGCTGGTGTATGCGGTGGGCCTGGTGGATTTCCTCAATGCCTCCCGTGCCAGTGGCGACATCATCGGTCGCTCCAATGAGTTCCTGATCTTCGCAGGTCTCACGTACTTCACAATCAGCTTTGCCGCCTCGCTGCTGGTCAAGCGTCTGCAAAAAAGGTTTGCCGTATGATCTCTATCAAGAATGTCAACAAGTGGTATGGCGACTTCCAGGTACTGACTGACTGCAGCACCGAGGTCAAAAAAGGCGAAGTGATTGTGGTGTGCGGGCCGTCCGGTTCCGGCAAATCCACCCTGATCAAATGCGTCAACGCCCTGGAACCGTTCCAGAAAGGCGACGTGATCGTCGATGGCACATCCATCGCCGACCCGAAGACCAACCTGCCGAAACTGCGCTCGCGCGTGGGCATGGTGTTCCAGCATTTCGAACTGTTCCCGCACCTGAGCATCATGGACAACCTGACCATCGCACAGGTCAAGGTGTTGGGTCGCAGCAAGGAAGAGGCTTCCAAGAAAGCCCTGCAACTGCTCGAACGCGTCGGTCTTTCGGCCCACGCGAAAAAGCATCCAGGCCAACTCTCCGGTGGTCAGCAACAGCGTGTGGCGATTGCCCGTGCGCTGGCGATGGACCCGATCGTCATGCTGTTCGACGAACCGACCTCGGCGCTGGACCCGGAAATGGTCAACGAAGTACTCGACGTGATGGTGCAACTGGCCCACGAAGGCATGACCATGATGTGCGTGACCCATGAAATGGGCTTTGCGCGCAAAGTGGCCGACCGGGTGATCTTCATGGACCAGGGCAAGATCATCGAAGACTGCAAGAAAGAAGAGTTCTTCGGCGACATCACCGCCCGCTCCGACCGCGCGCAGCATTTCCTCGAGAAGATTCTGCAGCACTAAGAAAGGCACCGCTCCCCAACTGTGGGAGCGGGCTTGCTCGCGAAGGGGCCATTACATTCAACAATGATGTTGGCTGACACACCGCTTTCGCGAGCAAGCCCGCTCCCACATTGGGCCGGTGGTGTCTTGGATATTTGTGTTGTGGTTGACCCAAGGCATCTGTGATGAAATGCGACTCCACTCTCTATCGCGCCGCGCCGCCATCACTCGCCGTGAAACCCCGTTTGATTCGCCATCTGTTCCTGCCGCCGCTGGTCATCGCCCTGATGATCGGATTGGGTTACATCGGCTTCTGGGTCAGTGAACACTACGGAATTCGCAGCCTTAGCGAGAATGGCCAGCGTCAGTTGGAACTGCACGCCCGCGCCGTCGAAAGCGAAATCAGCAAGTACACCTACCTGCCCAGTCTGCTGGAACTCGAATCCAGTGTTTCAAAGCTGTTGGCCGACCCGTCTCCGGAACTCCGGCAGACGGTCAACGAATACCTTGAAGGCCTGAACCGGCGCAGCCGCAGTCGGGCCATTTATGTGATGGACACCACCGGTCGCGTACTGGCCACCAGCAACTGGCGCGATGTCGACAGTTATCTGGGTGAAGACCTGTCCTTCCGCGCCTATTTCCAGAATGCCGTGCGCGGTCAGCCGGGGCGTTTCTACGGCATCGGCAGCACCAGCGGCGAACCCGGCTATTACCTGGCGCATGGTCTGGAAGAGCACGGCAAGATCATCGGGGTCGCCGTGGTCAAGGTCCGCCTCGAAGCCATGGAAGAACGCTGGCAGCGTGCGCGCCTGGAAGCCTTCGTCAGCGACGAGAACGGCATCATCATTCTCTCCAGCGATCCGGCGCGGCGTCTTAAGTCGGTTGTGCCATTGAGCGAGGAAACCAAGGAAAAACTGGCCCGTAGCCTGCAGTACTACTGGTTTCCGCTGAACGAGCTGCAACCGCTGGCGCGGGAGAAACTGGCTGAAGGCGAGGAAAAACTGACCTTCCCCGCCAACAGCGAATTGATGTCCGAAGAAGAGAACATCAGCTACCTCTCGCAAACCCGGCCGCTGAGCGACACCCCATGGAATTTCACCCTGCTCACCCCCCTGCAGGATTTGCGGCGTGAGGCGATCAATCAGGGGATTCTGGTGGCGGTGGCGTTTGCCCTGGTGGCGTTTCTGCTGATCGCCTGGAACGAGCGGCGCAAGGTGATCGCCACCCGCCTCGCAGCGCGGGAAGCCTTGCAGGAAGCCAACAATCAACTGGAGCGTCGGATTACCGAACGCACCACCGACCTGCGCGCCAGCAACGAACGGCTCAAGGGCCAGATCCGTGAACGCCGGCAGGCGGAAGAGACGTTGCGCCGCGCCCAGGATGAACTGGTCCAGGCCGGCAAACTGGCGGCCATCGGTCAGATGTCCACCAGCATCGCCCACGAATTGAACCAGCCACTGGCCGCCTTGCGGACCTTGTCCGGCAATACCGTGCGTTTTCTGGAACGCGGCCAGCTGGATGTGGCCAGCACCAACCTCAAGACCATCAATGAACTGATCGACCGCATGGGCCGGATCACCGCCAGCCTGCGTTCCTTCGCCCGGCGCGGTGATGACAAGGGCCAGGCCAGTTTTGGCAAAGCCGTGGACGCTGCCCTGCAATTGCTGGGCAGCCGGATGGAAAGCGCGCACCTGCAATTGCACCGCGACCTTGAAGACGTACAGGTGCAGATCGACCAGACCCGTCTGGAGCAGATCCTGGTCAACCTGATCGGCAACGCGCTCGACGCCATGCAGTCGCAGCCCCTGCCGGCGTTGTGGCTCGAAGGCGAGGAGTTCGATGGCAAGTATCGTCTGCGGGTACGCGACAACGGCCACGGCATCGATGCCGAAGCGCGCAAGCATCTGTTCGAACCATTCTTCACCACCAAACCCGGCGAACAAGGCCTGGGCCTCGGCCTGACGCTTTCCGCCAGCCTGGCCGCCGCCACTGGCGGGCATCTGGGTGTCGAACACCCGGCCAGCGGTGGTACCACCTTCGTTCTCAGTTTACCGTTGGTAAGCCCCACTCCCGCCGAGCCAATATGAACAACGACCTTAGTGTGCTGATCGTCGAAGACGACCCCCATGTCCTGCTCGGCTGCCAACAGGCGCTGACCCTGGAAGACATTCCCTGCGTGGGCGTCGGCAGCGCCGAAGAAGCGCTGGAGCGGGTCGGCGATAACTTCGCCGGCATCGTCATCAGCGACATCCGCCTGCCGGGCATCGATGGCCTGGAATTGCTGACCCGGCTCAAGGCCCGTGATCGCAGCCTGCCGGTGGTGCTGATTACCGGCCATGGCGACATCTCCATGGCCGTCGGCGCGATGCAAAAAGGCGCCTACGACTTCATGGAGAAACCCTTCTCCCCGGAGCGTCTGGTGGACGTCGCCCGCCGTGCGCTGGAGCAACGCAGCCTGGCGCGGGAAGTGTCGTCGTTACGTCGACAGCTGTTCGAGCGTGACTCCCTCGAAGGCCGGATCATCGGGCGCTCGCCGGCCATGCAGAACCTGCGAGAACTGATCGCCAACGTCGCCGACACCTCGGCCAACGTGCTGATTGAAGGCGAGACCGGTACCGGTAAAGAATTGGTTGCACGCTGCCTGCACGACTTCAGCCGTCGGCACACCAAACAGTTCGTCGCGCTGAACTGCGGTGGCCTGCCGGAGAACCTGTTCGAAAGTGAAATATTCGGCCACGAGGCCAACGCCTTCACCGGTGCCGGCAAGCGGCGGATCGGCAAGATCGAGCACGCCGACGGCGGCACGCTGTTCCTCGATGAAGTGGAAAGCATGCCGCTGCCGTTGCAGATCAAACTGCTGCGGGTGTTGCAGGAGCGCACCCTCGAACGCCTCGGTTCGAACCAGAGCGTCGAGGTGGATTGCCGGGTGATCGCCGCGACCAAGTCCGATCTGGATCAATCGAGCAAGGCCGGCGAGTTTCGCAGCGACCTGTATTACCGCCTGAACGTGGTAACCCTGGAACTGCCGCCGCTTCGCGAACGCCGCGAAGACATCCTGCAATTGTTCGAACACTTTTTGCAGCAGTCATCCCTGCGCTTCGACCGCGCGGTGCCGGAACTGGACAACCAGACCCTGTCGAACCTGATGAGCCACGACTGGCCAGGCAACGTGCGCGAATTGCGCAACGTCGCCGAGCGTTTCGCATTGGGCCTGCCGGCCTTCAAAAAAACCGGCGCCAGCGGCAGCAACCAGGGCCTGGCCTTCGCCGAAGCGGTGGAAGCCTTCGAACGCAACCTGCTCAGCGACGCCTTGCAGCGCAGTGGCGGCAACCTGACCCAGGCCAGCCAGGAACTGGGGATGGCCAAGACCACGCTGTTCGACAAAGTGAAGAAATACGGGTTGAGCCACTGATGGACCTGATGTTCAAAGCAACCCTGGGCGCGGCGGTGGTAGTGATCCTCGCCATGTTGGCCAAGACCAAAAACTATTACATCGCAGGCCTGGTGCCGCTGTTTCCGACCTTTGCGCTGATCGCTCATTACATCGTCGGCAAGGGGCGTTCGCTGGATGATCTGAAAACCACCATCGTGTTTGGCATGTGGTCGATCATTCCGTACTTCGTCTACCTGGCGACCTTGTATGTGATGGTCGACCGGATGCGGCTGGAGGCTTCATTGGCGGTGGCGGCGGTGGCGTGGTTGATGGCGGCAACGGTGCTGGTGACGGTGTGGGTGCGCTTTCAATCCTGACCACAATTCCCTGTAGGAGCCAGGCTTGCCGGCGAAGGCGTCCTTGAGAGCGCCTTCGCCGGCAAGCCTGGCTCCTACAGAAAAGCGCATTGGGCATTACTGACCGTAAACCTTCTGCAACTGCGCTTGTGTCAATGCATCTTCAAACGGCACCGGCACTGACTTCACCGCCCCGTAAAGGTTGCGATAACGCCAATAGTTACCGTTGTTGGCCAGTTGATAACCACGCTCGACCACTCGCTGGCCATCAAGCACATATCGCAAGGTTTCCTGGGCTGCCGCTGGCGGTGCCGGCTGCATCAGGTCGGTGGACAAAACGCGCATCGATTCGTCGATACACTCGTCGAGCACCGCCGTGACCTTCGCCAGATCGAGGCTGCCGTCGTCGATGCATTGCTTGCCGCAACGCCGAATCGGCTGGCTGACCACTTCGATCCGCATGCGATACAACGCCGAACCGGCAATGTCCTGGACTTGCACCTGGTTGACCAGCACGAAACTGCCGCGATCGGGAGTAAGCATCAGTTTGGGCTCTATCACCAGGCGCGCGGTGACCTGCCCTTCTCCCTGTTTGAACCCGGCCACTTGCGAAGCCTGTTGATAGCGCTTTTGCAGACGCTCCTGCAACGGAACGCCTGCAAGTAAGTCGGCCATCGGTCGCGCCTCCTTGAGCGCGGTTTTTTCCGCATCGTGCTGCAAGCTGCCGCTGCCCATTTGGGTGTTGATCAGGCTGGCGACCAACAGGCCGGCAAGCCCGGCAGTATTGCCCGAACTCGCCACCAGATTATGACTCGACGACGCAGCCTTCAAAGCCGCCTGGGAGTCGATCACGGTGCTGGCACCGACAAAGGATGGCGGCAACTGCACATCGACCTTAAGCCCGTGGGCCTGGACGTAAGGCAAGGCACTCTGGTCCTTGAAACCGGCCTCGGGAGCCGGTTTTTGCGCACACCCCGTCAGCACCAGCAGGGCCAGCGCACCGGCCACTGTGGGTAAGCGCTTCATTGCGCGAACGGGGTAATCATTTGCTGACGGCTATTGTCCACAGCCTGATAAAACGCGTTGGACAGGTTGGTATAGGTCGGCTCGTCCCACTCGCCCTGGGCGGCTTGCGTAGCGACAAAGGGTTTGAACCACAGCAGTTTGTTGTCTGCCAGATCGATCACCATGCCCTGCCCGCCCACCTGCGCCATCGGCACGCTGGTCGGCACGATGCTGTAGTAGCTGCGGGTAGCGCCGGTGGCGTAAACATTCACCAGCAGCAGACGATCGACACCGTAGGCGGCCTTGACCGGGGTCATGTCCCGCGTCATGTAACCTTCGCGGAAACTGGTTTCCTTATACATCTTCAGGTCGAACGGCTCGTTGATCCGCTTGGCTTTGTAACCCTTGGCCTGCAGCTTGGCGACAAGGACATCGGGCAAGGTATTGAGGTCGCCCACTTGCCATTTTTCGACGTTGTCACTGAGCTTGTTGTTAACGCCCTTGTTGATGGCGTAATCGAGAATCCCCTGATTGCCGGTCAACGCCAGCACCGGTTCCGGCACCACGGTGATCGCCACGCCGATAGTCGGCTCCTTGGCATCCCAGAATTGATGGTCCAGCGGTACGGGAGGTTGCACGTGAGCACAGCCAGTGAGGGCCAGGCAGGCGAGCAATGTCAGTGCCGCCCAAGTGCGTAGAGCGTGAAGAGTCATGGATCAAGTCCCTATGATTATTAACGATGTTGCCTATGTCGGCAGCGTCGGCAAAAACCGTAGTGGCACATTGATATATTTTTCGATTCGGCGGTTCTCAGTGGATTTCGAACGATACACTTGCAGGCACCGGGGTAGCAGCTATTGCAGTGTTCCCCCTGTGGGAGCGGGCTTGCTCGCGAAGGCGTCGTGTCAGTCGATATCTGCATTGACTGAAGCACCGCATTCGCGAGCAAGCCCGCTCCCACAGGGGATTTCGGGTGTTTGGGAGGGCGTGTTTAGTTTTGTTTAGTGTTACTTCCTGAAAGCTACAGCGTCTTGCGCCGTCGCCTACAACCACGTCAGAATCCGCCGGCTTGTGCGCCTGGAGGCCCGTCGGTAACTTGGTTCGTGTCACTGATTCCCAGTGATCGGGTTTAGTAGCCCGGCATTTCTTTCCGGTCGCATAAGTGTCATCCAGTCAGGCATTCGCCTGCACTTGATGGTGGCTGTGCGCATGGTGCCCTCGGGCGCGCCGGTTTTGACTGGTGGCCGGTCTACTAACTTGCGCACAGCTGCCTCCCCATTCCGTTTAGTAGCGAGATGAGTTGCAGCTCTACTAACAGGAGTACCAGTTCAATGTTCAAAATCACTCCAAACCCACCGGAAACCGACGACGTTTCCCCATACGAAACCCCAGGCTCCAAAAAGCTCAACGAAGCCGCCGACCGCGCCCTCGATTACTACCTCAAACCGGTCATCCCCAAAGACACCCCACGCAAACCCAGCACCCTTTACTTGGTCGCCCCCGACGCCAATGACGAAACCCTGCTGGTCAACGCCTGCGAATCGCTGGCGGCGGCGAGCGTGATGTTGAGTGATTTCGCGGGGCAGCTGAACGGCCCGCAACGCAACACCGTGCTCGGCATTCAGAACTCCGTCATGCTGGGTGAACTGGCGGTGAACCGGATGCTGGATAACTTCGTTCCAACGTAATTGGCGACCTGACTGACCAATGAGGTTCAACTAACACAGAAGCTCAAATGTGGGAGCGGGCTTGCTCGCGAAGGCGGTGTGTCAGTCGACATCTGCTTTGACTGATACACCGCCTTCGCGAGCAAGCCCGCTCCCACAGTTTGGATTTGGGTGTTACAGAAGATTGTGTTCGGCCACTGGATCGATTTGTGCCCAGTGTGAGGTGTCTTCGCGGTGGGCCTGCAAATACGGCAACACCGCCGCCAGCAACGGCGCCTTGAACGCCTCCTGAAAACGATGGGCCAACCCCGGGATCAGCTTCAACTGACTGCCGCGAATGTGCGCCGCCAGGTGTACGCCGTGCATCACCGGCAACAACGGATCGGCGGTGCCGTGAACCACCAGCGTCGGCACTCGCAGTTGGTTAAGCAACGCCACGCGGCTCCGTTCAGCGAGGATCGCCATGATCTGGCGCTTCACGCCCTCCGGGTTGAACGCCCGGTCATAAGACTGCGCCGCCTGCTGCAACAACGCCTGCCGGTCATCGCTCACCGCCGGGCTACCCAGTGCCGCCAGCAAGTCGGCCTGTTGCTCCAGCGCCACGTCACGATTCGGCGCACCACGTCGCGCGAGCAACTGCACCAGCGCCGCACTCGGCGCCGGCAAACCTTCGGCCCCCGAGCTGGTCATCAGCAGGGTCAGGCTCTCGACACGCTGCGGTGCCATGGCCGCCATATGCTGAGCGATCATCCCGCCCATGCTGGCGCCCAGTACGTGGAATTGCTCGACGTGCAAGGCATCCATCAACCCAAACGCATCGTCTGCCATGTCGGTCAGGGTGTACGGCGCCGATACCGGCATGCCGAGTTTGTAGCGCAGCACTTCGAACGTCAGGTTGGCGTCGACCGGCGCCTGCCGCCAGGTCGAGAGGCCGACATCGCGATTGTCATAGCGGATCACCCGAAAACCCTGCTGACACAGCGCAACCACCACCTCGTCCGGCCAGTGAATCAACTGCCCGCCCAGGCCCATCACCAGCAACAACGCAGGGTCCGAGGCACGACCAATGCTCTGGTAGGCCAGGCTCACCTGCTCCAGATCGACACGCTCGGTCGGAACATTGACATCGCACCGCGAAGCCGCCAGGGACGACAGGCTGAACAATAAAGCGGCCAGAAAAGTGGCCGCCGATAACAATAAAGCACGCATGAAAAACACCGAAACGCAGAACTCCAGTAGAGCGCGAGTCTGATGAAGTTTGTTCAAGCGCGCTGCCACAGTTACGTGACAGTTTGATGAAGATTGCCGAGCGGTCATCGCGACAGGTCGATTGCATGAGGTGCGTTCGATCACATCCGCCTCTGATGCGATAACTATTTACCGCCACCGTCCCCGAGAACTTTCCTTAAATGGCTCGCAAATGGAGTGGAACCGCCGCTCCTCGCACCGAGCCATGTTGATATGACCGATAGACTTCTTTTCGACCTCCCCAACCCGGCACCGATCCTCATACCTACCCCATCCGCGCTGCCGCCTCTCTACGATGAAAGCCTGTTTCTGCATGCTTCGGCACGCTGGCGCGAAAGCAGCGAGGGCTTGCGCGAGCTTCTTGCCGCCAGTCCGGGAATGCGTGAGACGCTCACTCAACTGTTGAAACAGAAACTCGATCTGGCCGGGCAACAAGCTGGCTTGCTCTTCGTCGCCACACAGGAGCATCCGCAACGGTTTGTCAGCTTCACCGATGCCTGCGCCTTCGTCCTGCAACACCCGACCCTGGAGACGACGCTCGATGAGCGCTGCCACGTGACCGGTCTGAGTCAGACTCATCCCCTGTCGAACCTGACGCCACTGCAATTGCTCGAACGACTCAAGACACTCAACCCTGAACAGTCGCACAGCGAACGCTGGGCAACCTACTGGGACACGCGCGCCCCCGGCACTGCGGTATCGCGCAAACAACGGGCAATACAACTTTACCGTCAGCATTTCGAAGCGAGCCTTCAACTGGCATTCGCCCAGAGAACCCTGACGGCGGAACAGCTCAAACCCCTGTTGTTGATCATCGATCCGCCCCTCGGTGCTCTGACGCTGGACGGCCAGCCTGTCCATACCGAGCAATTGGTCCTGGTATTGAGCAACCTCAGCAGAGTCGAACTCCCAGGCGCATGGGTCATCACCACAGGCGAGGCGGCCAGCGGCAGTCAATGGCTGTATCTGCCTTGCCGGCCCGTCGCAATTCAACTTTTCAGTCAACGCAGCGACATGGAGGCCTGGCTTCTCCGACAGGCACTCGTCCCGCCCGGCTTGCCCACCGATAACGTTCGCTTTGAATACACCGCCAAAACCGACCCCATGGGCGTGGGCGCAAGCGACCTGTTTGCGGCGTGCCAGCCGGCTCAGGTCAGCGCGTTACGCCACGCAACCCGCGACAAGCCCGGGTTGGCCGAGCACGGTGCGCAATCCCTCGCCCTGGCTGACCAGGTTGACCAAGAGCGCGGCAAGACTGCCATTCTCGCCTCACCCCCCAAGCTGGAAACCGCCGATGGCGACACTGTGGCCGGTGAACAGCCACTGTTTGGCAGCCTATATGCGGACATCCCCTTGTCACTGCGCAGGGCCGCGCTGAACAAGCAGCGCGATGCGCTCGAAACATTGGTGGCAGAGGTAGGAGATGGCCAGGGCCTGCAACCGTTCAAGGACTCGCTCAAAGCGTTGGAAACCGCCGAAGAAGCCGCAGACAAGGCCGCCTCTGCGTTGCTTTATCGATCGCGCCCACTGGATGTGGTCACGTTCCAGCAGGCGTTCACCGCCCTGCACAGCGCCCATAAGGCTGGACTGCACGCAGAAGCCAGGCTCCAACTGGCGCTTAAACAACTCAGTGAGGAGGAGTGCAGCCTGCTCAAGGCCTTGCTGGACACTCCCGATCATCCAGGTCCGGACCCGGTCGCGGCCAGCCTGACCCTATCGATGACCGAACAGAGCGGTGACGAAACCACGGTCACCGCCCAGGAACTCAACGGCGCATTTATCGTCACCCGAGCGGATGCGCTGACCGATGCCAATTCGCCGCACAGCGTGCTGCTCTACTGGTCTGGCACCGGCGGTGGTCTGCAACGATTCGCCAACCGTCGTGAGCTTGAACGCCAGGTATTGCAGATTCATCAGCAGGACAATGCACTGACGTTGCATCTGAATAAAATTCCTGGCGACGCGCTGACGTACGGGCTGAACCAACTGACCAGCGACTTCGAAGAACAGGCCGGCGCGCTACGCCAGCGTCACGCCGAGCCGGCCAAGGCCGCGCAGCGTGCCAAACGACTGGAAATCTTGCGTAAACACGCCCGCGCCACGTTGCAGGTTCCGGTGCATGCCGCCAGGAACCTTGCTTTCGCCCACCTGCAAGAGCAAGACCGCAGCAATATCCTCGCCTCCAACCTGCCAAATTGGCTCAGTGCACTGCCCGAGATGGACCGTACCAGGCTCAAGCGACTGATCGAGGCGTACATCACGGCGATGCAACGCAGCCACGAACTGCTAACAGTCGCCCTGGAACCCCGTGACGACTTCACCCGCAAACACTTGCACGCCCGTCTGCGCAAGGATTTCGCGATCAAGGGCCGTTTCGACGTGAAGCTCGACTTGCCCGATTCGGTGAAATGGGCAAAGCATCTCGATGCCGCTCCCGGAGCGCCAGGAACCCCGCAAAAACTCGTGCTGATTCCAAGTGTGACGCGCAGCAGGATGTCTCTCGAGGACCTGGCCCAACACAATATAGACAACACACCGTCGATGAACCTGGAACCCCTTTCCCTGCGATTGAGCTTCATGCAGGTGGAGGTTACTGCGGCGAACATGTCAGAAGCCCAAGCCCTGAAAAGCGGCATCACCCGTGATTATCTGATGAGGGTCCTGCCGGAACTCGACTTGCCCAAGGCATACGAAACGCTGATCCGCGACGCGTTCACAGGGGCGGCCACCGAGTCCGTCTTCAGCAAAGAGCATCGCCGCGAGAGCCTGATCGAGCCCTGGGCTCTGATGCTCAAATTGCAGGGTGAGACCGCCCTCTTGCAAAAGCAGATCGACCAAAACGACCTGCAAGTCCTGAACATCGCCATCGACGCCGACACTCCCCAAGCCTGGCGCACCGATGGCAAGCGCATCGTATTGCTGCCGGCCCACTTGAGCGTGGGTGGCAAGGACACACCCAATGAAGGCCCCGTGACTCTGTCTGGCGTGAACTTCATCGAGGAACAGGTCAGCGGGGTCACCCTGCTATACCTGCCCGACAGCCCCGATGGCCAATTCCTGCGCCGTTACGACAGCCTGGAAACCGCTCGCAAAGCCCTGTTCAACCTGTGTCTGCATGACAAATGGGTCGGCTACCTGGCTGGCCGGGCCTTACAGGGCGACGTACGAGCCCACGAAATCCGCATCAAGCAGAGCATGCTTAAACACTTCGACGCGTTGATCGGAGTCGGCTTGCGTTGGCCGGCGACCACCTCGTTGGCGGCCCACCTGGTCAATGCTCATATGGGTCGCCTGATCGAAACTCATCGCGGCACCTCCCGCGCCAACGACGCGCTGTACATGGAGCGTTACGCACTGAAAGGCCCGCGCGCCTTCAACTACATAAAAATGGCTTTTGGACTGGTGCCTTTCGTCGGGACCGCTATCTCACTCTACGATGTCTGGATCGCCGCGAACCAGGCGGTGGCGGCCTTTTTACGCGCAGACGTGGGTGACGGCCTGGCGGAGGTCGAATCGGTGCTGTTGTCATTGATTGACGCGGCCATGGATCTGCTCCCCGGTGAAGTTGCAGCCTCGGCGCTTTCCCGGACAGCCCGCTCCGTCACGCGCGCGCGCCAGCTGCATAAGTTGGGCACAACGGCGGCCGCGATACAGGTGCCCTCGATGCGTCAGGCCCGGCATGTGGCCGAACGCTTCGCCGGTTACGAGTATGAGCAGCCAGTCTCCCTGTCGGGACTGCAGCCGGCAACCCAGGGGACCTATCGCAATATCTACCGCCATGCCGAGGGTGATTTTATCGTGCGTCAGGGACGGATTTTCCAGGTCGAGCGCAGCAAGGACTCACGCAACTGGCGCTTGAGCGGCAATAGTCAAAAAACCTACAAACAGCCCATCGCGCTCGATGAAGCAGGCCACTGGGATACTTATTTCGGCGTTTATGGCGTTACGTTCGAAGGCGGGGGACTCGGTGGCGGCAACATGCTTGGGCACTTGGCGGATACGCTTGATCCGGTATGGCCTCAGGCTCTGCGCGAACGGTTGCCTCGCTGGTGGAGCGACCATGCTTATCGTCGCCATCATGCATTGACCGTAGAGGCCGACAGACTCGCCTTGCAATTCGATACCCAGGTAAAGCGCACCAAAGCCGCCCTGCAAGCCTACAACGCCAATCTAGAGCGTCCCAAGGCGCTGATGCGCGAAGCTGAGACAGCCTGCATCGCCGATATCGAGTTAGCCAAACAGCACTACCAGACGCTGGCAGATCTGTTTCCACTCAGCCACGGCAACAAAAAGCGCGCGCTTGTGCAAATCCAAAGCGATGACGCGGCGTTACTGACCGACAGGTACAAGCAACAATTGTTCTTTGCCAATCATCGAATCGATCCCCTGCTGAACAGCATTGATGCGCTGATAGAGAGCCTTGACACATTGCCCGCTACAGCGCTCTCCGACCGGCTGCGGGTGCTGGGGGATATCCGGAAGCTGCGGCTGGAAACGATTAAACAACTCGACACCATCAAGGCCCAAATGGGG
Organism: Pseudomonas sp. NPDC086112; assembly: GCF_044746425.1. Taxonomy (NCBI): domain Bacteria; kingdom Pseudomonadati; phylum Pseudomonadota; class Gammaproteobacteria; order Pseudomonadales; family Pseudomonadaceae; genus Pseudomonas; species Pseudomonas sp. NPDC086112. The sequence goes on from NZ_JBIVCD010000013.1 coordinate 43,149, forward strand.
GACCTTAACTATTGGTACGAGAAAATTACCGTCAAGGCACACAAAGCCCAACTGACCCAGGAAGTCACAATGCTGAACGGGCGTCTCAGCGAGGCAAATCTCCTTTACTTGAGAACCGGTAACTTGCTGGAAATGGTGACACGCTATGACACCGCCAACGATGTGTCCTGGTTCTGGCTCCAAAGCCAGGCGCAAGTGAAAAGAGCCCAAGTCGACCGCGCCCTGTTCACCCAGTTCAGTCTGCCGGAAGTCAATGTTACCAAGGCTCAGCGTAACCAGATCCTCCAAGAGTGCATCGAGTACTACAGTCAATTTCGTCGGGATATGAATGCCTGGACTGCCAGCTATCCTCAGCATTTTCATCTGGATGACGTGCCGTCATTGATGGACGGCATCGCGAAAATGGCCGAGAGAGCGCGCAAGGCGCTTGATTTGCCTGCCCCGACTATTCCAGGGCGCAGCAACAAAAAAGTGTTCACCACTGAAGGCGACCAATTGTTGATCGGGGTGGAGCGCTGGGAAACGACTACACAAAAGCGGCAATACATCCTGACGGGACGAAGTGGGTACATGGAAATCTGGGAACAAGGGAGCAACGGCAAATTCCGCCTCTTGAACCCACAGCCACAGCCATCTCACTCCATTCGCAGAGAACTTGAACCGTTAGTGGCAGATGCCCGACACCGATTGCAATCGCAAGCAACCTACCAGGCCAGGGTTCAAGCCTACGCGGATCAAGACATGCTCCCGGTGGACCTCGAGCACATGATGGTCAGTGAGGCGAATGAACTCACACGCCGCGCTCTTGGCATCGAGGACATTGCCCCAGGCAATGCCCTTGTCCAGCAGCTACGCGACAAGGCCACCGAATTGATTGCCACCGGTCGCGCACTGCGAACCCGTCAGTCGCTGCTGATTAAAAAACCAACCGATGGCATGCTCGACGACCTCGTCACGCACCACGTGGTAGATATCCGTAAAACCAGCCCGATCAAAAACCTGGGCAAACGCTCGAATGGTCGAATTGACTATATGCAGGAATACGAAGTCTGGGACTTGACGCAAACACCAGCGAAAGTGCTGTGGTACGCCCACTTCCATTACAACAAGGCCGCACCTGCATTCGGCGCATTCGAGAAAGCCCACTTGAAATTACCGGAACATCGGTTTCTCACCCACGCGGACAACGCCGACCTGCCTTACGCCGATATCGGCAAACAATCTGCCGCGCTGCCACACTTCGAAAACCTCTGATGAAAAAAAAGGAGCGGGATTACCCCCAATGCCAGTCAGTTAAGGCGCAATCCATGTGGGAGCGGCGGTGCGACGATTCGACTTGCTCGCGAAGACGGCGGCACAGTCAACATTGATGTTGCCTGATACACCGCTTTCGCGAGCAAGCCCGCTCCCACAGGTTCCGCGCATTAACTGACTGGCATTGGGGATTACCCCGCTTCTTCCTGGGGCTTCACGCCAGCTGGCTACGCAACTGCCGTGCTGCCGCGACCATGTTTACCAGCGCTGCTTCGGTTTCCGGCCAGGCGCGGGTTTTCAAACCGCAATCGGGGTTGACCCACAACCGCTCGGCCGGAATGCGCTTCACGGCTTTGCTCATCAACTTGACCATCTCGGCCGTGTCCGGCACCCGTGGCGAGTGGATGTCGTAGACGCCCGGGCCGATGTCGTTGGGGTAGTCGAACGCTTCGAAGGCTTCCAGCAGCTCCATGTCCGAGCGCGAGGTTTCGATGGTGATCACGTCGGCGTCCATGGCGGCGATGGACTGGATCACGTCGTTGAATTCGCTGTAGCACATGTGGGTGTGAATCTGGGTTTCGTCGCGCACACCCGATGCACTCAGGCGGAAGGCTTCCACCGCCCAGTCGAGGTACTCCTGCCATTGCGCCCGGCGCAGTGGCAGCCCTTCACGGAACGCGGCTTCGTCGATCTGCACGATCTTGATGCCGGCGTTTTCCAGATCCACCACTTCATCGCGCAAGGCCAGGGCCAGTTGCTGCGCCTGAATTTTGCGCAAGACGTCTTCGCGCGGGAATGACCACATCAGCATGGTGACGGGACCGGTGAGCATGCCTTTCATGACTTTGTCGGTGAGGCTCTGGGCATAGGTGATCCAGTCGACCGTCATCGGTTTCGGACGGCTTAGATCGCCGTAGATGATCGCCGGTTTGACGCAGCGCGAGCCGTAGCTCTGGACCCAGCCGAACCGGGTGAACAAGTAGCCGTCCAGTTGTTCGGCAAAGTACTCGACCATGTCGTTGCGCTCGGCTTCACCGTGCACCAGCACGTCCAGGCCCAGGCGTTCCTGGATTTGCACGGCGTGGCGGATTTCGCTGTGCATGGCATCGGTGTAATCGTTGGCCGACAGCTTGCCTTGCTTGAAGGCCTGGCGCGCCAGACGGATCGATGCGGTCTGTGGGAACGAGCCGATGGTGGTGGTCGGGAACGCCGGCAGTTTCAGCCGTGCCTGTTGTTGTTCGATGCGCTTGGCAAACGGCGAGTGACGCTGGCTGTCCGCTGCGCCGATGGCGCTGATTCGGGCCTGAACATCCGCTTTGTGGATACGCGGAGACTGAGCGCGACTGGCCGCAATGGCGCGGCTTTCGGCCAGGGCGGCTTGCACCTTCGGCGCTTGCGGGTCGTTGAGAGCATCACGCAGCACGGCGATTTCACCGCACTTCTGCACGGCAAACGCCAGCCAGCTTTTCAGTTCCGGGTCGAGTGTGTCTTCACGGTCCAGGTCCACCGGGCTGTGCAGTAGCGAGCAGGAACTGCTGACCCACAAGTTATCGCCAAAACGCTCCTGAGCTGGCTGCAGTTGCGCCAGCACTTGCTCAAGCTCGCAGCGCCAGACGTTGCGACCGTTCACCAGACCCACCGAGAGAATTTTGTAAGTCGGCAGACGATCCAGCACCTGACCGAGTTGATCCGGCGCGCGCACCGCGTCGATGTGCAAGCCTTGCACTGGCAGGCTGACAGCCAGGCCGAGGTTGTCTTCCAGGCCACTGAAGTAAGTCGCTACGAGTTTTTTCAGCGGCGAGTATTGAAGGATGTGATAGGCGCGTTCGAAGGCGTTTTTCCAGGCCTGTGGCAGGTCGAGGGTCAGGATCGGTTCGTCGATCTGCACCCACTCCACGCCTTGGGCAGCGAGGCGACCGAGAATTTCGCCGTAGATTGGCAGCAGGCGCTCCAGTAGATCGAGCTTGTCGAAGTCATTGCCTTTGGCCTTGCCCAGCCACAGGTAAGTCAACGGGCCGATGATCACCGGTTTGACGTTGTGGCCCAGGGCTTTGGCTTCATCGACTTCGTCGAACAGCTGTTCCCAGCTCAGTTTGAACTGTTGATCAGCGGTGAATTCCGGGACCAGGTAGTGATAGTTGGTGTCGAACCACTTGGTCAGTTCCTGAGCGTATTGCGCCTGGGTATGTTCGCCGCCGCAGCAGGCTGCGGTAGCGCCACGGGCCATGGCGAACAGGGTGTCGAGGGTCGGCAGGCCACGTTTATCTTTGGCACTGTCAAAACGCTCCGGGATCACGCCGAAGGTCAGTGAGTGAGTCAGCACCTGGTCGTACCAGGCGAAGTCGCCCACGGGCAGCAGGTCGATGCCAGCGTCTTTCTGCAATTGCCAGTGGGTGGCGCGCAATTGGCGGCCGACGCTTTTCAATGCGTCCTGGTCAAGATCACCCTTCCAGTAGGATTCGAGGGCTTTTTTCAGTTCGCGGTCAGCGCCGATGCGCGGAAAACCAAGTGTGTGGGCCAAGGCCATGGTAAGAGCTCTCTCTATAAAGGACGCTATAAAACATGGTGCTATTGTCGACAGCTCACCCAACATGAGACAAACTCAACCTTTTCGTGTTGATCACAAGTTTTCCTCATGGAGCCCCCGGTGCTTGAAATCCGTCACCTGAAAACCCTGCACGCCTTGCGCGAAGCCGACAGCCTGGTGGATGCGGCCGACCGCCTGCACCTGACCCAGTCGGCGCTGTCCCACCAGTTCAAGGAACTGGAAGAGCGCATGGGCATGCCGTTGTTCGTGCGCAAGACCAAACCGGTGCGCTTCACCAGTGCCGGCTTGCGCCTGCTGCAACTGGCCGACGCCACCCTGCCGCTGCTGCGCGGCGCCGAGCGTGACATTGCGCGGCTGGCCGGCGGCACTGCGGGGCGTTTGCACATGGCGATCGAGTGCCACAGTTGCTTTCAGTGGCTGATGCCGACCATCGACCAGTTCCGCGATGCCTGGCCGGAAGTCGAGCTGGACCTGGCCTCGGGTTTCTCCTTCGCCCCGCTGCCGGCGCTGGCCCGAGGCGATCTGGACCTGGTGGTGACCTCCGACCCGCTGGAACTGGTCGGGATCACTTACGTGCCATTGTTCACCTACGAAGCCATGCTCGCGGTGGCTAACCAGCATCGCCTGGCGAGCAAGCCGTACATCGTGCCCGAAGATTTGCTGACGGAAACCTTGATCACCTACCCGGTGGAGCGCGATCGGCTGGACATCTTCACCCGCTTCCTGGAACCAGCCGACATCGAACCGGCCCAGGTGCGCACCTCGGAACTGACGGTGATGATGATGCAACTGGTGGCCAGCGGTCGCGGCGTCTGCGGCATGCCTCATTGGGCGCTGCATGAATACAGTTCACGGGGCTACGTGAAGGCTAAACGGCTGGGGGAAAAAGGCTTGTTCGCAACGCTCTACGCCGGCATTCGCGCCGACATGCTGGATGCACCCTACATGCGCGACTTTTTGCTGACGGCCAAGGACACGTCGTTTTCGACGCTGGATGGGGTTAGTGCTGTCCGATAGAGCGACCTATCTCCTGTAGGAGCGAGGCTTGCCCGCGAAAGCGGTGTGTCAGCCCACAGCAGTTCCGAATGTGAAACCGTCTTCGCGGGCAAGCCTCGCTCCTACAAGGGATCGGGGTGGTTTCAGAGCTCGCGCCACATGTGGATTTTGTCGAAGTAGTCCTCGCCCACCCGAACTGCCAGCGGCTCAAGGCCGAACTGCACGAAGCCGCAACGCTGATACAGCTTGAAGGCGGCTTCGTTGCCAGCGGTAACGGTCAGCTGGATCAGCTTCAGGCCCTGGTGAGCCTGGGCTTCAGCTAACGCAGCCTGAACCAGCTGATAACCGAGCCCGCACTGCCGAACCGCCCCTGAAACGTACATGCCGAACAACGTCGCCTTGTGCCGGGCCTTCTCCCGCGGCTCGAAGGCCAGGCCGACGATGCCCGCCAGCTCACCCTTCTCGAACGCCCCGAACACTACGTCCAGCTTGCCGGTCAGGCGCGATTCCCACCAACTCAACGGCATTACCGCGCGCTCGCGCACGCTGGACGTGAACGCCTGGGGATGCAAGTCATAGGCCTCAAGCATCAGCGCCCGGTAATCCAGGGCATGGCTGGCATCAAGCCGTTGAATCCACATTTCAGGCCACTCGCCGCTGCTCGAGCATCAAGCGCACCGCCAGCCCGGATAGCACGAAGCCCATGAAGTAACGCTGCATCGCCAGCCAGTTCGGGTTGTTGACGAACCAGGACGCGATGCCCGCGGCAAACAGCGCGATCAGCAGATTGACGCTGAAGCTCACGCTGATCTGGGTCAGGCCGAGGATGATGCTCTGGGTGAACACGGAACCGTGTTCAGGGGTAATGAACTGCGGAAACACCGACAGGTAAAACACTGCGATTTTCGGGTTCAGCGCGCTGGTGAGAAAGCCCATGGTAATCAGCTTGCGGGACGAGTCCGCCGGCAACTGCTGCGCCTCGAACGGCGAACGCGCACCGGGCTTGACCGCCTGCCAGGCCAGCCACAACAGGTACAACGCACCGGCCCACTTCAACACTTCATAGGCCATCGGCACTGCCACGAACACCGCGGTCAAACCCGCAGCGGCCGCGAACAGGTGCACTAAAAACCCCGCGACCACGCCGAGCAACGAAGTCACTCCGGCCTTGCGCCCCTGGCAGATTGAACGAGAGATCAGGTAGATCATGTTTGGCCCGGGCGTGAGTACCATCAGCAGCGCCGCCGCGGCGAAAATCAGCAAATCTTGAAGCGGGATCATGGGCATCCTCCGTCCTTGGACGATCAAGCGGTTTCGTTCAGTGAGGCTCGATAAAACGGCAATATCTGGTCCCGTGTCAATGGCGCCAGCATGACATCGCCGTCGGTGGCAGGATCGATCCAGCGCACTTCTTCGATTTCCGCCGCTGGGGAAACGTGTGAGTCGATGGTCAGCTGAAAGAGTTCGGCCTGTACGACATAACCCGGCTCATTGGCGGCCGGTGCCGAGAATTGCCCCAGGTAGGCGGCATGGGCCGGATCGATGACCAGTCCCAGTTCCTCTTCCAGCTCCCGAGCGAGGGCATGGACCGGTTGCTCATGGGCCTCGATCTTGCCTCCCGGCTGCATGAACGCCTGGGTACCGCGCTTGCGCACCAGCAGGGTGCGACCGTCGGGGCTGATCAGCAGGGCTGCGGCGATGCGGATGAGGCGGGGCGAAGCGGCGGATGGAAGCGTCATGGATCGTCATTGGCCTTGGGTAAAAGACGCAAGGATCACATGCGCGCCGGTTCTTCGTCACGCCGAAAAAACATCTGCTGCCCCCTGTAGGAGCGAGGCTTGCCCGCGAAGAACGATGACGCGTAATACCTGAAAAACCGCGGTGCATTCTTCGCGGGCAAGCCTCGCTCCTACAGGGCTGGAAAGCTCAGCTCGTCTCGAGAAGCGCGCCCTCCACTTCCTCCGGCACTTTCACAAAAATGCTGTACCTGGCACCTTCCATCGCCTCGAAAGCGATCAACTTCTCCACCAGCGGCCCATTCAACACCTTGCCGGCATTGAGCAGCAGCATGCCGTTGTCGGCATTGAGATTGCGCGCCAGGATCATGCCCGCCGCCAGATCCCGGGTGGTCAGCACCTTGACCGTCGGATCGGCCAGCGTCACGTCGCTCAGATAAGTGGCGCAAACCTGAATGAAATCCTCCACCAGTTCCGGGTCGTAGAGGCGACCGGCGTACTGGCGGATATACACCAGGGCTTCATCGCTGTTCATCTGCCGTTCGAGGATCAGCCCGCGCTGCAACTCGATGAAATCCACCGCCAGTTTCAGCAACCGCGAACCGAACGGAATCGCTTCGCCCTTGAGCCGATCCGGAAAACCGCTGCCGTCCCAACGCTCCTGGTGATGCAGGATCAGCCGAGCGGCATCCTTCATTGGGTCGAGCGTCATCAGCAGCGACTCACTCTGCTTCGGGTAACCCCGATAGCGCTCGCGGTCATTGTGATGCAGCAGGTCCGAGGGCGTGCTCATCATGCTGTCGGTCCAGCTCAACTTCCCGATGTTGTAAAGCGCCGCGGCCATGGTCAGGTCACGACTGCTGCCTTCGTCCAGGCCATGCAGTTTGCAGTACACCCGCACCAGTTCGATGATCTGCCGGTTGGTCTGTTTGGCGGGCGGCAGGCGCAGGTTGGCCAGCAACGAAAACACCTCGGTGCCCGTGACATAGCTGCGCTTGAGCTCTTCGTAGGCCAGGTCCAGCATGTCGGCGGTCTGCTGCAGCTCGCTGGTGCGGGCCGCGACGTGTTTTTCCAGGGTGGCGTTGAGCAGCTTCAGTTTCTCGTTCTGATCCCACGTCTCCTGCACCAGACGCAAGCGTTCACGCTCGGAATGCTGATAGGCAAGTGATTGTCGAAGGGTCAGCAGCATTTCCTCATCGTGCCAGGGTTTGCTGATGTAACGATGAATCTGCCCTTCATTGATGGCTTTGATAATGGCCGACGGATCGGCATAACCGGTCAGCATGATCCGGAGAGTGTCGGGGTAACGCTGATGGACATGAGCCAGCAGCGTGGCGCCGTCCATATTGGGCATGCGCGCGTCACTCATCACCAGATCGATCGGCTGCTGCGCCATGATCTCCAGCGCCTGAGCACCGCTGGTGGCCAGCAGTACCTCGTAGGGCTGACCGCGCAGCAGACGGCGCAGACTATTGAGAATCGACTCCTCATCGTCGACCAGTAGTAATTTGGGTTTATCGGTCACTGTCGTGGGGAGTTGCTCTTCCATGGCATTACCTCAAGAAAACGTGTGTCTTTATATCGCGCGCGGGGCGAATGTCCTGGCGTTCCCGAGCCTGACCTACAGGCTAGATGATTTTCAGCCCGACCCCGGAAATGATTCGTCTCAGTCAACCGGGCGAATTTCTGGCCGGGCGACTATGCTCAGATCACTCGGATCCAAACGATACCCGCTTCATCCTGCGATCAGGGAAGGGATACCCTCTATGAACTCATTGCACCAACCTGCTGTCGGTACAGGCGCATGTCAGTGAACACGCTGCTTGCGCGCATTAATCGTCGGATTCTCATTGTCGATGACACCGCGTCGATCCATGAGGATTTTGCCAAGATTCTCAGCCCGCCATCGATCGAAGACGACAGCCTGATCAGCGCCGAAAACGCCCTGTTCGGTACCCCTGCGTCGGTATCGTTGCAAAGTTTCGTCATCGATTCCGCGTTTCAGGGCCGCGAAGCGCTGGACAAGGTCGAGAGCGCACTGGCGAATGACTCGCCCTACGCGATGGCCTTTATCGACATGCGCATGCCGCCGGGCTGGGACGGTCTGGAAACCATCGAACGCTTGTGGCAAGTCGATCCCAAGCTGCAGGTGGCGCTCTGCACCGCGTATTCCGACTATTCCTGGGAAGACATCGCCGAGCGTCTGGAACTGGGCGATCGCCTGCTTATCCTGAAAAAACCCTTCGATGCCATCGAGATCCGTCAGATGGCCAGCGCATTGACCGCCAAGTGGCAAATGACCGAAGACGCGGCGCTGAAGATGTCCTTGCTGGAGCACGCGGTCGAAGAGCGCACCCGGGAATTGTCCGACGCCAACATCATCGTGCAGAACAGCCCGACCATTTTGTATCGGCTGCGGGGCGAACCGTCGTTCCCGTTGATGTACATCTCCCACAACATCACCAAATACGGCCACATCGCGGCGGCCCTGGTGGCGTCGGCCAATTGGGCGCAGGAGCTGATCCATCCTGACGATCAGGCAAAAGTCGATACGGCGATGGCCAGGGTACTGGACCGCCATGCGTCAGGTGCTTCCATCGAGTTTCGGATGCGCACCGGTGACGGGGACTGGCGCTGGGTCGAAAACCGCTATATCCCGGTGCGCGATGATGAAGGCCGCTTGCTGGAAGTCGAAGGCATCATCATCGACATCACCGAACGCAAACTGGCCGAGGAAAAAATCGCCCTGCTGGCCCGCACCGACGGGCTGACCGGGCTGGCCAACCGCGCGACGCTGATCGAGCGGCTGCACCAGGCATTCGCCGCCGCCCGGCGCGGGGCCACACCGTTCGCCATGTTTTACCTGGACCTGGATCATTTCAAACGGATCAACGACACCCTGGGCCATCCGGTGGGCGACCTGCTGTTGCAAGAGGTCGCCGGGCGCATAAAAAACTGCGTGCGCGAAAACGATGTGGTCGCCCGACTGGGTGGCGACGAGTTCGCGATACTGCAACTGGACGTCGGCGATCCGACCCAATCAGCGGCCCTGGCCGCCAAGGTCCGCGATGCACTGGTGCTGCCCTACTCCCTGGCCGGCAATGATGTGCGGGTTTCGGTCAGCATCGGCATCAGCAGCTATGCGCCGATCAGCCTCAGTGCCGACAGCCTGTTGACCCAGGCCGACATGGCGCTGTATCGCTCCAAGGAAAAAGGCCGCAACCAATACCACTTCCATTCCGAGGAGATCAATCAGGAAGTGGTCGAGCGCATGACCATCGCCAACGACTTGAAAACGGCCATCGAACACGACGAACTCGAACTGCGTTACTGGCCGGAAGTGGACCTGAGCAGTGGCAAGATCCTCGGCATGGAAGCACAAGTCAGCTGGAACCACCCTCAGCGCGGGTTGCTGGAAGCCCAGGCGTTTTTACCCGCGGCGGAAAAGACCGGCACCATCATCGCCCTCGGTCACTGGGTGCTGGAGCGCGCCTGTCGGCAAATGCGTCAGTGGCGTGACGAAGGCATGGCGCCACCGGTGGTGGCGATAAAACTGTCCCTGGCTCAACTCAAGAGTGGTCCCGAGCTGATCTATGACGTATTGCGCACCACCGCGCGTTGGGAACTGTGCCCGTGGGACCTGCGCTTCGATGTCACCGAGGCGACCCTGGCCCAGACCAAGTGGACGCATAACGATGTACTGCCGCGCCTGCGTGAGCTGGGGGTGAAAATCGCCATCGACGACTTCGGCACCGAATACTCCTCGTTCGATTACCTCAAGACTTATCAGGTCAATCACCTGAAGCTCGCCCAGACCTTCATCGACATGGCCGCACGCGACCCGGCCAGCGCGACGACGTTGCGGGCCATCATCAACTTCGCCCGCGATGTAGGGATCGGCATTATCGCCGAGGGCGTAGAAACCCAGGAACAACGCAGTTCGCTGATGGCCACCGGCTCACCCATGAACGCCCAGGGTCACTACTTCAGCCAAGCGGTCAGCAGCCAACAGGCTGCCGAGTTGCTGAAGGCCGGGAGCATCCTGCGTGCCAGCCACGCAACCGCAGCGATGCCGGATGACCCGCCGCGTGCCACGGAGGACAAGGAATGAAAACTCCGTTCGTCCAGGCTAACCGGCGCATCCTGATCATCGACGACACACCTTCGATCCATCAGGACTTTCGCAAGATTCTCGGCCCCGATACCGACGATGAACAAACCCTCGCCGGCACTGAAGCCGCGCTGTTCGGCAGCCCGCAGTCGGCACGACTGGTATTTCAGCTCGACTCCGCCTACCAGGGCGAAGAAGCACTCGAACTGGTCAAGCGCGCCCAGGCACAAGGTCGCCCTTACGCCATGGCGTTCACCGACATGCGCATGCCCCCGGGCTGGGATGGCCTGGAAACCATCGAACGGCTCTGGAAGGCTGATCCTCACTTGCAAATCGCGCTGTGCACGGCCTTCTCCGATTACACCTGGGAAGCCATGGCCGAGCGACTGGAGTTCGGCGATCAGTTGCTGGTGCTGAAAAAACCTTTCGACAGCCTGGAAATCCGCCAGATGGCCAGCGCCTTGACCTGGAAGTGGCAGATGGCGCAGGACGCGGCCATGAAAGTGCAAACACTGGAGCAAACCATCGAGGCCCGGGTCCATGAGCTGCTCAAGGTGTCGCACTTGTTGCAGTACGACGTATTGACCGAATTGCCCAACAGCACCTTGCTGGGCGACCGGCTGAACCAGTCACTGGCCCTGTCGCGACGCCATGACAAACAACTGGCGGTGATGTTTCTGGGGCTCGATCGCTTCAAGCGCATCAACAATGCCTTGGGTCACCCGACCGGTGACGAGATGCTCAAACGTGTCGGGCACAATCTGGTGGCCTGCGTGCGCGCATCCGACTCGGTGTTCCGTTACGGCTCCGATGAGTTTGTGGTGATCCTGGCTGACATCCATCACCCCCAACAGACCAAGGGCATCGCCGAAAAGCTCTTGAACGCCATACGCGCGCCTCAACACATTGCCGGCCACGACCTGAGCGTGACGGCCAGCCTGGGCATCAGCATCTATCCCGAGGACGGTTTCGATGCCATCGCGCTGATCAAAAAAGCCGAAACCGCGATGCGCAACGTCAAGGAAAGCGGCCCGAACGATTTCAGCTTTTTCATCGATGAGATGAACCAGCGCGCCCGGGAACAGCAGAGCATCGAGTCGGGTATTCGCCTGGCGCTGGAACGCAACGAATTTGTCCTGCACTACCAGCCCAAACTTGACTTGGGCAGTGGCAAGGTGGTCGGCGCCGAGGCATTGATCCGCTGGCAAAAGCCGGGGCAAGGCTGGGTTTACCCGACAGATTTTATCGGTGTGGCCGAGGACAGCGGCTTGATCGTACCGTTGAGCAAATGGGTGCTCGCCCAGGCCTGTCAACAAGCCTGCGCCTGGCAGGCGAAAGGTCTGCCGAAACTCTGCATGTCGGTGAACGTGTCGGCCATCGACTTCCGTCAGCGGGACTTTGTCAAAGGGATCGAACAGATACTCAAGCAAACCGGTATGGACCCCACCTTGCTGGAGCTGGAAATTACCGAAGGCGTATTGATGCAGAACGTCGATGCCACGATGCTCGCGCTGAATCGGCTCAAGGCATTGGGCGTACGGCTGGCTATCGATGACTTCGGTACCGGCTATTCGAGCCTGAGTTACCTGCAACGGTTTCCCATCGATGTGTTGAAAATCGACCAGTCATTCATTCGTGGCCTGAGCCGTGACAGCAATGACGCGGCCCTGGTCAGCGCCATCATCAGCCTGGGCAAGAGCCTCAAACTGACCGTCATTGCCGAAGGGGTGGAAACCCTCGAACAATTGAATTTTCTCAAGGCCCTCCAATGCGAGGAAGGCCAGGGTTATTACTTCAGCAAAGCCGTGGAGCCGGAGGCCTTCGTGCAATACCTGACGTCTGTGCAGTCCGCTCCATCCAGCCCCAAATGAATGATGTGCAACGACACCCAGGCCCCCTGCGCCAAGGAATCATAAGATGTCGAGCCCCTTCTACTACCTGCTTCTAGCGCCTCTACTCGGATGTTGTCTGATAGCCAACGGCGCACCGCTGGACGAACCGCTCAAACCCTTGCCCACGGTGCCCGAGCAGAATCCCTTGCAAGTCGAACTCGGTCGTCGGTTGTTCAACGAACCACGCCTGTCGGTCAACAACACCCTGTCCTGCGCCAGTTGCCATCGTCTGGAAAACGGAGGCGCCGACGCCCTGGCGTTTTCCATCGGCTTCAACGGCGCCCCCTTGACGATCAACACCCCCAGCGTGTTCAACGCAAGTCTGAATTTCCGGCAGTTCTGGAACGGCCGCGCCGATACCCTGGAAACGCAAGCCCACGAAGTGGTGCAGAGCCCCAGTGAAATGGGCAGTCATTGGGAGCATGTCGTTCAGACACTGACCGCCGACCCGACTTACAAAAGCGCATTCGCCAAGGCCTACCCGGACGGCGTGACCATGAACAATGTGCAAAGAGCCCTGGCCACCTATGAGCGCACGCTGATCAGCGCCAACTCGCGTTTCGACCAATATCTGCTGGGCAATACCGAGATTCTGACGACCGAGGAGAAGTACGGTTACCAGCGCTTCAAGGACTACGGCTGCATTGCCTGCCATCAGGGGGTCAATATCGGCGGCAACATGTTCCAGAAATTCGGGGTCATGGGTGATTACTTTGAGGTCCGGGGCAACCCCACCGAAGCCGATCTGGGCCGCTATCTGGTCACCAAGGCCGAAGAAGACCGCAACGTGTTCAAGGTTCCGAGCCTGCGCAACGTCGCCGTGACCGCGCCCTACTTTCACGACGGTTCGGCCAAGACCCTCGAAGACGCGGTAGACGTGATGTTCAAGTTCCAGCTCGGTCGCGTGCCCTCTGACCAGGACAAGACCTTGATCATCAAATTCCTCAAGACCCTGACCGGTGAATGGGGAGGCAAATCCTTATGAAAACGTACCACCGTCGCAACCTCTTGTTGCTCAGTGGCGTGGCCGTGTTGCTGGCCTCGACACTGCTGTTTCTGTACCTCAAATCAAGCTCCGACCAGACCTCGACGTACGCCGAGTCCCGGGACCTGATTGGCCGGATCAAACAGTTCAACGCGCAGTGGGAAACCGAGATTCTCAAGGCCAGGATTGCCATCAGCCACAACTACGACCCGCTGGTTGCACCGCTGACCGAGATGACACTCCTGTGGCAGCAGTTCGAGACCATGGAGTCCAGTCATGGTCGCAATGACTCGCCGATCTGGCGTGCCAGCCATGAGGCTTACCACGCCGCCATTCAGGAAAAAACCCGGCTGGTGGAGCAGTTCAAATCGCACAACGCGGTGCTGCGTAACTCACTGGCGTTTTTGCCCACCGCCGAAGACGACATTCAGGAACCGCTGACCCAACTGCTCGACGAAGACAAACTGCAACTACAGAACATCGCCACCGACACCTACGACTTGCTGCTCAGCAGCCTGGAGTTCGCCCAGGTCACCTCCGACGACAAAGCGGCCGATATCCTGGTCGGGCTGAACAAACTGCGGGTGAACAAGGAACGATTACCGGAGCAGTTTCATAGCCCGATCGATGTCTTGAGCAATCACATTGCGCTGATCCTGCGGGAACAACCCGTGGTCAATCGGCTGCTGGAAAATATCGAAGCCGTTCCCGTGGCCGCACGGCTGGACGACATGACTGCGCTGCTGAACAAGGATCAGCAGCAAACCGATGCAGCCAATCGGCGCTACCACCTCTACATGCTGGTATTTTCGACGCTGCTGGTGATGGTGCTGGTGTACCTGGCAGTTCGGCTGATGCGCAGCTTCGGGGAGACCCATCGGGTCAACAAGGAACTGCAAACTGCCAACGACGTACTCGAACAACGGGTCGAGGAGCGCACCCGCGAACTCAAGGATACCCAGAGCGAACTGCTCGACACCGCTCGCCAGGCCGGCATGGCTGAAATCGCCACTAACGTGCTGCACAACGTCGGCAACGTGCTCAACAGCGTGAACATCTCGGCCGATCTGGTCACCCGCAAGCTGCGTAACAGCAAGACCCAGGGACTGGGCAAGGCGATGCAGCTGATCAACGCGCATCAAGACGACCTGGGCTCCTTCCTGACCCAGGACGAGAAAGGAAAACTGCTGCCCGGTTACCTGAACCAACTGGTGGATGCCATTGCCCTTGAGCAACAAGGCATGGCCGACGAACTCGGGCAACTGAGCAAAAGCGTCGATCACATCAAGGACATCGTCGCCACCCAGCAATCCTACGCGGGTGCCAACAGCCTGATGGAACCGTTGCACATCAACGAACTGCTGGAAGATGCCCTGCGGATGAACGCCGGCGCCCTGACCCGGCATCACGTCACGGTGGTCAAGGAGTACGGCGACGTACCGCAAGTGATGGGCGACAAACACCGGTTGTTGCTGATCCTGATCAACCTGATCAGCAACGCCAAATACGCCATGACTGACCTCAGCAATCGCCCGCGGCAAATGACCCTTGGGGTGAAAGTCGTCGAGGACACGATCCTGCAAATCAGCGTCAAGGATGACGGCGAAGGCATCGCGCCGGAGAACATGACGCGGATCTTTGCCCATGGCTTTACCACCCGCAAGGAAGGTCACGGCTTCGGCCTGCACAGCTGTGCCCTGGCCGCCATCGAGATGAACGGCCATCTCACCGCCCACAGCGACGGACCGGGCAAAGGTGCACTGTTCACTTTGCAGATCCCGTTGAAACCCGTCATGGAGGAAGCATGAGCGATCTTTCAAACCGACGCATTCTGCTGATCGACGACACACCGTCCATCCATGAAGATTTTCGCAAGATCCTCACCCCGACATCAGCGCAGCATGCAGAGCTGGACGAAATGGAGGCCGCGCTGTTCGGCAGCGAAGCGAAATCCACCAACCTGCTGTTCGAGCTGGATTCGGCCTATGGCGGTCAGGAGGGGCTAGGCAAACTCATCCAGGCATTACAGGAAAACCGCCCCTATGCGCTGGCCTTCGTCGACATGCGCATGCCCGAGGGTTGGGACGGCGCGCAGACCATCGAACACCTGTGGCAGAAAGATCCGTTACTGCAAGTGGTGGTGTGTACCGCCTATTCCGACTATTCCTGGGATGAACTGCTGGAACGCTTGCATGCCCATGATCGCCTGCTGATTCTGAAAAAACCGTTCGACAACATTGAAGTCCAGCAAATGGCCAACACCCTGCTCACCAAATGGGAGATGACCGAGCGGGCGTCTATTCAAATGAGCCATCTGGAGCATCTGGTGGATCAACGCACGGACCAGTTCAAGCAGGCCAGCGAGGCGTTGCAGCGGGAAATCGACGAGCGTAAACAGCTTGAATCCCAATTGGTGCAGTCGGAAAAACTCGCTTCGCTGGGGCAACTGGCGGCGGGCGTCGCCCACGAAATCAATAACCCCATCGGCTTCATTTCCTCCAACCTCGGCGCCCTCGATGGCTACTTCAAACAACTGCAGGACATGCTCGATGCCTATCGGGAGGCGGAAAACGCCATTGGCTCAAGCGAGGTCATCGAGCAACTCAGTCAGTTGCGTGAACGGGTGGAACTGGACTTTCTGCGTGAAGACATTCCCCTGCTGATCAAGGAATCCAAGGATGGCATCGGCCGGGTCGGGCGAATCGTCAAAGACCTGAAGGACTTCTCCCGCGTCGACTCCAATCAGGAATGGCAGTGGGCCAATCTGCAACAGGGCATCGAGTCGACCTTGAACATCGTCGCCAATGAACTCAAGTACAAGGCCGATGTGGTGAAGGAGTTTCAACAGCTGCCCGATATCGAATGCCTGCCGTCGCAAATCAATCAGGTGATCATGAACCTGATTGTCAACGCGTCTCAGGCAATGGGGCCGGAACGGGGCACCATCACGCTACGCACCGGGCTTGAAGGTGAAACGGTATCGATCGAGGTCGCGGACACGGGCATAGGTATCGAGCCGGACAACCTGCAGAAAATATTCGACCCGTTCTACACCACCAAACCGGTGGGCCAGGGGACAGGGCTCGGGTTGTCCCTGTCCTATGGCATCGTGAAAAAACACCAGGGCGATATTTCGGTTCGTAGCGAAGTCGGGGTGGGCAGCACCTTTCGGGTCGAGTTGCCGGTGCGGCAATCCTGGCCAGCATAAACACGTCGGCAGCTCCTACCTGGCTGTTCCAATACCCATGCACCAAGAAAGAACACCATGCTGAAAGTAATCGCTCAAGATTTCATCAAACCCGAATACATTGAAACCGTTCGCCCGTGGTACGCCGAACTGGTCGAGAAGACTCGACTGGAACCTGATTGCATTGCTTACGATCTGTTCATCGATCAAAAAGACCCGGGGCACTTTATCTTTGTCGAACAATGGCCGAATAAGGCGGCGCTGGATGCTCATTGCCAGTCTGAGCATTTTCGGCGTCTGGTGCCGCAGATCAATGGTTACCAGGCGAAGGATTGTATTGTTGTGCTGATGGATGCGTTCTGACGTCAACCTCAAGGGGGGGTTGCCGCTTCCCCCCGGATAAACAAACGGGCTTCGCTATCCCCTTCCTTTAGCACCTGCACCTGCTTCCAGTGCCTGGGAAACAAGGCGTCGTGTTCAGGACGAGCGTCGCCCGTGACCCACCAGATCCGCTTGGCATTCAGCTGCAAGGTTGAAAAATCGTCGAAGAGAATCGAATGCAGGTGACGGGGGATGAGTGCCCAACCACCGTATTCGGCGGCTCCCCAAAGGGTGCCTGTCGGTGGTTTGAAAGCGTATAGCCTCGGCTGAATACCGGTCGAGTTGTAGTACGTAAACGGCAAATACCAATACAGGTTATCCACAACGATCTCGTCACCCGGACGTACTTCGCGGCCAAGCCCTGCGACCACGGCGTCCAGTCTTGCGTCCTTGCGAACGCTCGTCCCGTTCATCTCATCGGTTTGCGCATAGACCGCCGAAAGCCCGTGTACCTCTGCCAATAAAACCAACGCCATGGCGACAGCGGCAAGAACGGCATGGCGTTGGCTGAAGGCGTCCAACGCGAGCGCAACAATAAGGGGCAACGCGGCGACAGCGAACACCAGGTATCTGGCATTGAAAACCGGCACGATCAGCGACACCAGAAACACGGTCAGTACCGGCACAAAGAAATAGCCCACCAGCAAGACGCTGAAAGGCCGCTCATGACGAGCCTTGAGCAGCACTGCAGCGGCGCAAACAACGATCAACACCGAGGGCATCACACGCCATAGGGATGAATAACTGGCCGAATCCCCCATCATCACCAATTGCCAAACGAAGGTCAGCGCTGTTTGCCAGGTGAGCGGCGGTATCCACTCGAGCCCGTCCATTCGCAGCAATTGATCGATGAAATGAGGAATCCACGGCAGGTACAGCACAACGATTGCGCTGTTGGCCACGACCCACGCACGAATCGGTATTGCCCTGGGCCGACCGCCCTCCCGCGCTCGCCACCAACAAAGCCAATGCACCAGCACGCACAGTGCGGCGAAGTAGTGCGTATAGAAAGCAGCCGACATCAGCAGCACGTAAAAAAACGGATAACGCTTTTGATCCGGTGCCTTGATCCAGTACACCAGCGCCACGGTCGCGCCCATCAGCCAAAAGCCGAGCAAGGTGTACATTCGCACTTCCTGGCTATAACGCACCGACATCGGCAGCAACGCCAACAACACGGCGGCTATCCAGGTCGCCTTTCGCGTCGTCACCTGACTCATCAATTTAATGCACAGCAACAGCGTGCCGACATCCGCCAGCGCACTCAGGGATCGCGCAGCCAACACGCCATTGCCGAACAGCAACATCCACAAATGCAGCAAGACATAGTAAAGCGGCGGATGAACATCCGGTGCCGTCGTAGCCCAGATATACGCAGGCGAGCCTTCGGCCAGCAAGATGCTGTAGGCCTCGTCGTACCAGATGACCGGCACGGTGATGGAGTGAAACCTTGCGAGCAACGCGAGGACGATTACCGCCACCAGACCTGCCCTGTCGGCCATCCGGGATGGAAAGCTTTCGGGAGGGATCGAAGAGGTAATCACCAGGCTCACCACTGAAGCGTGGTGATCGGGGTCGGCTCTTTCATGACGATGAACCCGTAATCGCCCAGCAGATAGATGCGATAGAACTTGCTCTCCACCAGTGGTGGGTAACCCTGGTAACCGGCCAGGGTCGCGTTGCGCCGCTCCCTCTCCGCGACCACATTGGTGATGCCCGCCTTCGGCAGGTTTTCGGCCAGCATGAAGAAGTTGATGTTCAGCAGATAATGTAAAACCGGCATCTGCTTGAACGACCCCGCGGCCCCCACCAGCCAGTGATCGGAATAACTCACCGCCAGATAAAGACGCTTGGCCTCGTGCAATTGCCGATGGGCCGCAATGTCATGCCCCAGGGAAAACAACGCGCTGGACGCAAAGGTGTTCTGCACTGTCAGTACGCGGCCATAGGCGTAAGACAACGAAAGCATGGCCAACAGAGGCACCGCCAATAGCAGCGGCAGCCGCTCATGGATGGGCGCCAGCGCCAGATGGCTCAAATAGAACACCAGCACCAGCAACACCGCGAAACCCATCAAGGTTCTGGCGCCTTCATTGAAGTCGCGGAAAAACAGCGCAGCACCCGACACCAGTAAAGTCACGACCGGTACCGTCAGCACGCACGCCAGGCCCATCATGATTTTTCTCAGCCCGGTGTCGTGGCGTTCCATCACGTTCCGGGCCAGCCGCACGCTGCCCGCCAGTGCACACAACAGCAGCGCGGCGAACACCCAAGTGAATCCACCGTGAAAAAGCAGCGCGACTTTTTCCAGCACCCGGCCGATGTTGATTTCAAGTTGCAGCAAGGGCGCCGCCGCCCAGTTCAGCAGCAAGGCGCGATCCTGGTTCATGTACGGATAAGCCGTGACGCTATAGATCAACCCGCCGAGCCCTGCCTGGGCGATTTTCCAGCCGATCAACTCGTACCACTGCCGCCATGCCCATTTGTCATTCGCGCCCCTGAGCAGTTCCAGGCAACACAGGCCCAGAAAAACATTCAGGCTCACCTGATAGAACCCCAGCGCCAGCGCAATCAGGAAGGCCGGCACCAGCCATTGCAGAATGCGCGAGGGATGACGAAAAGTGATCGCGTAGATCACTGCCACCAGACTCAAGGCATTGGCCGGCCCGTCGTATTGATAAGACAGGTTCTGCAGGAAGAACGGGTTGTACCAGAGCGGCAACAGCACCAGGCAGCAGGATATTGTCGGCCGTGGGTAGTAATGGAAGGTCAGGCTGGTCAACGCAAAAGCCATGGCCAGCGTGGCGATCAGCAGCGGCAATGGAAAGATGTTCGGTGCGCCATCGCTGAACGTCAGCAGGTTGTAGAACAGCTCGGTGAACAACCGCCCCTGCCCCGCCCAGGCCGTACCGGCCGACAGCGAACGCCAGTTGTCATCGATGTAGGGATAGTCCGCCAGGATCAGCGGAATGACATACACCAGCGTCGCGATCAAAAAAAACAGCCAGACCCGACGACGCCCGAGCTCTTTGCTGAAAAAGTCGCTCAGCCTGCCCATGCTAAAGCCCGGTCCGGTCTTTGCCGCCAATGACGTCTTTGACCACATAACGGGGTCGATGCTTGGCTTCGATATAGATGCGGCCGACATACTCGCCGAGGATGCCGATACCGATCAATTGGACGCCGCCAAGAAACAGAATGGCCGTCATCAGCGAGGGGTAACCGGGGACATTGTTGCCGAAGAAAATCTTGTCCAGCACCATGTACACCGCATACAGCACCGCGAAGATCGAAATGCCGCCGCCGATGTAAGTCCACAATCGCAACGGCACCGTGCTGAACGAGGTAATGCCTTCCAGCGCCAGGTTCCACAGCTTCCAGCCATTGAACTTGCTGCGTCCTGCCACTCGCCGGGCCCGCTCGTACTCCACCACCGCGGTGGTGAATCCGGCCCAGGACAGAACGCCCTTCATGAACAACTGATGCTCGGGAAGCGCGCGAATGACATTGACCACCTTGCGGTCCATGAGCCGGAAATCCCCGACGTTTTCTTCGATCCGGGTGTAGGAAATCCTGTTCAACAAATGATAGAAGAGCGATGCGCTGTGGCGTTTCAAATAACTGTCACTGTCACGATTTCGGCGTTTGGCGAGCACCACATCGGCGCCCTTTTGCCACTCGGCAATCAACTGCGGGATGACGCTGATCGGATCCTGCAGGTCCACGTCCATGGGGATCACTGCATCGCCGGTGGCGTATTCCAGGCCGGCAAACAACGCCGGTTCCTTGCCGAAATTGCGCGAGAAGTTGATCAGCAACACCTGTTCATCGACCTGTGCCAGCGCCTTGGCCTGCTCAGCCGTCCGGTCAGTACTGCCGTCGTTGATGAACACGATCTCGACCTCACACGGGTCAAGTTTCAATTCGCGACGCACCGCCTGATGGAACAGACTGATCGCCTGCTCTTCGTTGAATACCGGAACAATCAGCGAAACTTTCACGTTTCACACTCCTGAAAATCGAAGTGTAGATGTTCGGCAGACCGCCATCAGGGGGCGTTCTGGTGCGCGAACTGCCCGGCAGACCGACGGACACGCCATCCCGATCGTTCGCTATAGCCCCCTGAGACATTCGGTAATATCCAGCCTTTTGCAATTGGCGGCGAATCACGCCACCCTGCGCGCCGCTCGCTCCTACTCAACCCGTTCAAGAGCCCGCCATCATGACGTTTGAACGCGATCACCGAATCGACTTTTTTCGCGGCCTGGCCTTGATCTTCATCTTCTGGGATCACGTGCCACAGAACCCGCTCGCGCAGTTCACGGTGCGTAATTTCGGGTTCAGCGATGCGGCAGAGATTTTCGTGTTCCTGGCCGGGTACGCGGCCGTGCTGGCCTACGGCAAAATCGCCCGGCGCGACGGTTTCATGGTCGCCACGGTAAAAATCCTGCGACGCGCCTGGGTGCTGTATGTGGTGCATATCTTTTTGCTGGCACTGCTGATGGGTATCGTGTTTTTCGCCAACAGCCATGTTGAAACCCGTGATCTGGTGCAGGAAATGGGCTTGCAGTATTTCCTCAGCAATCCGCAGCAGGCGTTGATGGATGAGTTGTTGCTGCGCTTCAAGCCGAACCTGATGGACCCGCTGCCGCTGTATATTTTGTTGCTGCTCGGCCTGCCGTTGGTGCTGCCGATGCTGCTGCGCAAGCCAGAATACGTGGTGGGGTTGTCGGTGCTGGTGTATCTGCTGGCGCCATGGCTTCAATGGAACCTGGCGGGCACCGACGGTGGCGTGTGGTTTTTCAATCCGATGGCCTGGCAACTGTTGTTCATTCTCGGTGGCGCGACGGCGATTCACGGGCAAAGGCCTCGGGCGCCGCAACCTCGACCGCTGATTCGGCAGCCGGTTTTTATCGCAGCGCTGACCTATTTGCTGCTGACCGGGCTGATCGCGGTGTCGTGGAAGTGGCCGACCGTGCATGAGGTCTTCATGCCCCAGACACTCGGCGAATGGCTCTATCCGATCAGCAAGACCAACCTCTCGCCGGCACGCCTGCTGCATTTCCTCGCCCTCGCCTACGTCACCGCCAGGTTGTTGCCCGACAACGGCTGGACGCAACATTGGCTGGCGCAACAAAGCTGCCGCATGGGTCGTTATTCGTTGGAAGTGTTTTGTTTTGGCGTGTTGCTGGCGCCATTGGCGGACATGCTCAACGCCTTGGGCGCGAATGCACTGGCGATGCAGGTATTCAGCGCAATGTTGGGGGTCGGGCTGATGGTGCTGCTGGGGGCCTGGCTGGATTTCAACAAGCGGTTGAATCGGTCTATGGTGGTGTCGGTAGCTTAAGATCAAAAGCCCCGATCATTCAGACCGGGGCTTTTGCATTTCTGGCGTTACAACTTACGAAGCCGAACGCACCGCACCTTGCGACACATTGGTCGGTTGCAGCTTGAACACGTAGAACAACACCGTCAGCAGCACCAGGAAAGCAGGCCCGACATACAGCGCCACGCGAGTGTCCGGGAAGTACGCCATCAGGCCGACCACCAGCACCAAAAAGGCCAGCGCCAGGTAAGAACTGACCGGGTACAGCCACATGCGGTATTTCAGGCCGGCACGTTCGCTGGCGCTCAGGCCTTGGCGGAACTTGAGCTGGGCCAGCAGGATCATCACCCAGGTCCAGATCGCGCCGAATGTGGCAATCGCGGTGACCCAGACGAAGACTTTCTCTGGCACCAGATAGTTAAGCAACACGCCCAGCAGCAAGGCACCGATCGACAGCAGCAGCGCGCGACGCGGCACGCCGTTGTTCGAGGTCTTGGCGAAACCGGCCGGGGCCTGGCCGTTCTGCGCCAGGCTGTAGAGCATGCGCCCGGTGCTGAAGATGCCGCCGTTGCAGGACGACAGTGCAGCGGTGATCACCACGAAGTTGATGATGCCGGCGGCGGTCTTGATGCCCAGACGCTCGAAGGTCATCACAAACGGGCTGCCCTGGGTGCCGATTTCGTTCCACGGGTAGATCGACAGGATCACGAACAAGGCGCCGACGTAGAACAGCAGAATCCGCCAGAACACCGAGCCGATCGCATTGGGGATGGTCTTCTGCGGGTTCTTGGCTTCACCGGCGGTCAGGCCGATCATCTCGACGCCGAGGTAGGCGAACATCACCATTTGCAGGGACATCAACACGCCTTGCACGCCGTTGGGCATGAAGCCGCCGTGGGCCCAGAGATTGGAAATCCCTAGCGCCACACCGTCGTTGCCGAAACCGAATGCGATCACGCCGATGCCGCCGACCACCATCGCAATGATGGTGACGATCTTGATCAGGGCGAACCAGAACTCGAACTCACCGAAGGCTTTCACCGCGATCAGGTTGATCGAGCCCATGCTGATCAACGCCGCCAATGCCCAGATCCAGCGCGGCACGTCGGGAAACCAGACGCCCATGTACACCGCCACCGCAGTGATTTCCGCGACGCAAGTCACCAGCCACAGGAACCAGTAGTTCCAGCCGGTCAGAAAACCTGCCAACGGGCCGAGATAGTCTTGGGCATAACGGCTGAACGAGCCGGCGACCGGGTTGTGCACCGCCATCTCGCCGAGGGCGCGCATGATCACCAGGATCGCCAGACCGCCAATGATGTAGGAGAGCATGATGGCCGGGCCGGCCATTTCGATGGCCTTGGCCGAACCCAGGAACAGGCCGACACCGATACAGGCACCGAGCGCCATCAAGCGAATATGCCGTTCGCCTAGTTCGCGTTTAAGCGGGCCGCCCTGAGCGGTCTCGCCGTGAGGCAGGTGATTGCCGACTGGCATAGGTACAACCTCGTCTTGTTATTGGATGTGACCACCGAGTGTCGAAGCACCGACCGATAAACCAGTGCCTGTTGAAACCGAGCCTGCTTCATGGGCAGACACGTCTTGCAGGACCAAAACCTGCAAGATCAGCGGGCATGCAGTATAAAAAGCTTCCAGTAGGGTTTTTCACTCTATAAACCACAACATTCAGCCATAACTCTCGGCAAAAGCGGGGTTTACGGAGGGGCATTACCTGACTTATGCAGGATTATTCGCCACTGAAACGGTGCCGAGTATTGCACAGCAATGGTGCATCGTCATGCCCCTACCTAGACAGAGTTTAGCTCTTTGATGCGTCTAGCTCGGCCATTACAGACGACATCACCGTCCCTGTGGCGAGGGAGCTTGCTCCCGCTCGGCTGCGAAGCAGTCGCAAAACCGGCGAATGGTATTTATCAGACAAACCGTGAGGGTAAGGATTGGGGCCGCTTCGCAGCCCAGCGGGAGCAAGCTCCCTCGCCACAAGCCACAAGCCACAAGCCACAAGCCACAAGGAATGGTGCGTACCCGATATTTGGTTATTCACAATTTTTTCACCAACGCCAACCACCGTCTAAGCTTCAAGCAAGTCCGATCAATCTGCGTGAATGGATCAGTCGACTATGGGCGCTTTGTGGCAAACCGATTCGAGTAAAACCGTGGTTCCGACTGAACGAGTGGATGAAGCGCCTTTACCTGAGAAACCCCGTCGCTCCCGGCACGGCTGGGGGGCTTTCTGGTTGCTGTTGCTGATTATCCTGATTGTCCTGGGCCTCGCCGCGGCCAAGGAAATGCGCACCTCCAAGTTTCAGGCCCGGGAAATCAGCAAATACGCAGCCTCGCTGAAGTACGAGCTGCAACCCGGACCCAGCGATGCGATTCGCTACCCTGGCGCAGGCCCGTTCGATCAGCGTTTGGGTTACAGCACCATGGATGAATTTCTACCGCGACTGCTCAAACGCGATTACGTCATAGCGGCACAAACCCGCTTCTCCCCAGCACTGATGAATTACACCGACAAGGGTTTTTTTGTGCCCTATGCCGAAAAAATCCAGGCTGGGCTGTCAATCACCGATTGCCGCGCGGCCCCGCTGTACCAGTTCAAGTACCCCCAGCAACTCTATTCAAGCTTTGCCGCGATCCCGCCGGTCGTGGTCAGCAGCTTGCTGTTTATTGAAAACCGTTTTTTGCTCGATCCCCGTCAGCCTCTGGCCAACCCCGCCGTGGACTGGCCGCGGTTCGGCAAGGCGGCGTGGTCCCAGGTAGCCAAGCTGTTGAGCCTGCCCGGGCAGTCGGCGGGCGGCAGTACGCTGGCCACGCAACTTGAGAAATATCGCCATTCGCCCGATGGATTGACGATGTCGGGCGCGGAAAAAATCCGCCAGATGATTTCCGCCAGCGTGCGCGCTTATCAGGCGGGGCCGGAAACCCTCCAGGCGCGACAAAACGTGATTCGCGACTACCTCAACAGTGTTCCGCTGTCGGCGGTACCGGGCCACGGTGAAGTGCATGGCATGGCCGAAGGCCTGCGAGTCTGGTACGGCGCCGACTTCAACAAGGCCAATGAACAGCTGGCCAGCACCGACACCGATCCGAAAAGT
This sequence comes from Pseudomonas sp. NPDC086112, assembly GCF_044746425.1. Classification (NCBI taxonomy): domain Bacteria; kingdom Pseudomonadati; phylum Pseudomonadota; class Gammaproteobacteria; order Pseudomonadales; family Pseudomonadaceae; genus Pseudomonas; species Pseudomonas sp. NPDC086112. Next base: position 68,684 of record NZ_JBIVCD010000013.1, read on the forward strand.
CTGTCGGAAAAAGGCTTGGCCCTGCGCGAAATGCTGTCACTGATGATTGCTCAGCGCCGCCCTTCCCATTACTTGACCAAGGGCCGTGATGAATTGGCCAGCCTCACCGACAGCCATATTCGTCTGCTGTCTCAAAACGGCGTGATCGATGCGCCACTCGCCACGGCGGCATTGGCCAGTAAAGTGACTTACCGCGACTGGGCCACCCAGCCCACCATTCAGCCCATCGAAACCAATAAAGGCATCAGTGTGGCGCGCAGCCGCCTGGCCGGTTTGCTCAATCGTCCGCTGTATGACCTCGACCGCCTCGACCTGTCCGCCACCAGTACCTTGCAAGGCGAGCTGCAAACCCAGGCCACCGCCTACCTCAAGCATCTGGCCGATCCAGCTTATGCAGCGGAAATCGGCCTGATCGGCGAACGCCTGCTCACCCCCACCAACACCGCGCAGGTGCGCTATAGCTTCACCCTGTTCGAATTGACCCCGGACGGTTCGCGCGTGCGGGTGCAAACCGACAGCACCGACCAGCCATTCGATATCAATGAAGGCAGCAAGCTGGAATTGGGCTCCACCGCAAAAATGCGCGTGCTCACCACCTACCTGCAGATCATGGCCGAACTGCACGATCGCTACGCCAGCATGAGCGTCGCCGAACTGAAGAAAACCGAAGTCGCCGACCCGGATCGCCTGACCCGCTGGGCCGTCGATTACATGATTCAGAACACCGACCGCAGCCTGCCGAAAATGCTCGGCGCCGCGCTGGATCGCAAATATTCCGCCAGCCCTGGCGAGGCCTTTTTCACTGGCGGCGGACTGCACACATTCGTCAACTTCCGCAAGGAAGACAACGGCCGCCTGCCGACCCTGCGCGATGCTCTGCGCGAATCGATCAACCTGCCGTTCATTCGGCTGATGCGTGACCTGGTGCGCTACAGCACCTACGCGGGCCCTAACAGCAGCGCCGAATTGCTCAAGGACGATCGCGACCCGCGACGTCAGGAATACCTGGCCTCATTCGCCGACAGAGAAGGCACCTCATTCCTGCTGAAGTTCTGGAAGAAATACCGCAACAAGGACACCCAGGCGCGGCTCGAGACCTTTCTCGACGGCATGCGCCCGACGCCGATTCGCATGGCCGCCGTGCATCGTTATCTATTCCCCCAGGCCGACCAGGAAAGCTTCAACACCTTCGTACGCTCGCACCTCAAAGGCGCCAAGCTTCAAGAAAAACTGACCGATGAACGCCTCGAACGCCTCTACCTGAGTTACGGCCCTGGCAGCTACGACCTGCCGGATCAAGGTTTCATCGCCAAGGTTCACCCGCTGGATCTGTGGCTGATCGGCTACTTGCTGAATAACCCCGACGCCAAGTTCAGCCAGATCGTCAAAGCCAGCCAGTTCGAACGCCAGGAGGTTTACAGCTGGCTGTTCAAAAGCCGTCACAAGGGCGCCCGTGACAGCCGCATCCGCACCATGCTGGAGATTGAAGCGTTCCTCGACATTCACCAGCGCTGGCAGAAAGTCGGCTATCCGTTCGATCACCTGGTGCCATCGCTGGCCACCGCTATCGGCAGCTCGGGCGATCGCCCCGCTGCGTTGGCCGAGTTGATCGGCACCATTCTCAACGATGGTGTGCGGATGCCGACATTGCGGATCGACAGCCTGCACTTCGCGGCAGATACGCCCTATGAAACCCGCCTGATCAACAATCCGGTGGTCGGCAAACGAGTGATGCCTTCGGAAGTGGCCGCCGCGATGCGCGAAGCCCTCTCACAAGTGGTGGACGCCGGCACCGCCAAACGCCTGGCCGGCAGCTTCAAACTGGCCGATGGCAGCCCGTTGGCCATGGGCGGCAAGACCGGCACCGGCGACAACCGCATTGAAGCCATCGGTTCCGGCGGGCGGATTCTCAGTTCCAAATCGATCAACCGCACGGCAACTTTCGTGTTCTTTGTCGGCGACAAGCATTTCGGCACCCTCACCGCCTATGTCCCCGGTCGCTCGGCGGAGAATTTCAAATTCACCTCGGCGTTGCCCGCGCAAGTGCTCAAGGGCATGGCGCCGATCCTGTCGCCTTATCTGCAACCGGGCACCCACACGTTGTGCTATGCCGGGACGGGATTACCGGTCGTCACTCAAGCCGCGGCTGCACTGGGCACATCTGCACGTTAAAGGGTGGTATTCCTGTATTTTTCGCTCTTTGTTTATAGTTGGATTGAGGCGTCTTTCGGGGCAATCCAACCCTGTATTTGAGCTTTTTTCGACCGCAGCACCTGCCTAACCTGAAGAGCCTGATTACAGCTTTAGACGGTTAGCACATGACGAATTTATCAAGGATTGATCAAAGACGCCGCAACACCAAAAAAAACCAGGACGGCATTAATGACACCTGGATCGCGCAGGCGCTGCCCGCCTGGATCACCGACATTTCCCCTGTCAACGCTCGCGCATTAAAGGCTGCCCAGCGCGACTTCGCTCCGTTCAAAACCCATGCCCGCTCAGCTCACCATCAGCTCAAAGAGGCGATATCCGAGCACTGGTCTACCCAGAACGCCGTGGACGCCCTGCTTGATAACCTGACCGATGTTTATGCGTTTGCCGAACCCCTGTTGAAAAATGCGCTCAGCGAGCACTACGGCGACATTGATGTCATGAACACCTACCTGCGGCTTTATGCCGCCGTCGGCCGCCCATGGTGGGTGCACGATTTCAAGGGTGGCACGAAGGTCCGGACGGTCTCGTTGCTGAACGCGGCCCTGCACAATTTCTCGGATGACGAAACATTTTCGGACTTTGCTTTTCTTGACGCGCCGGACCCGCGCGGACAGATGAAAACGCTGCACATCAACCACAGGATCACGGGAGCTCCGCTAACCGCCCAAGCGTTCAAGGCCATCTGCCGAGATCTGGACATCGGCGCCCGCTACCAGCAGGCCCTGCGTCAGGCCCTTGGATTCGGCAGCTCCCGGGTCGCCAACAACGTGCGCACGGCGGTCATTGCCAGCCAAAAAGCCGCGTTGAAAGCAGCGGCACATTTGGCACTGCTGAACAAACACATTGATGCGCACGCCCATCGACTCATCCTCGATCTGGTCCATGGCCGACAGGATTTGAAGCTGGACGGCAAGCCCGTGAGCTACTACAACCTGGCCATGATGGAAACGGTGCTGGCGGGCATTCTGTTGATCACAACCGACCCGGGACCGGGTGGCTCTCCCGGTCGTCTGATCGCCTATGTGCCACACGACAACCAACACCCACTCAAGGAATACCCCTCGCCCGCCGAGTTCATGGCCGAACTGACTCGCCAGTTGCGGGAAGAAAAACCCGCCGACGGACAGTCATCGGGTGGGTTCGTTTATCAACAGTTCTTCAGCCAGTTCGTGCCCCACAAAGAGCGAGGGCATTTCTTCGCCAGTCTCAATCAACGCCTGAGCACGGTGAAATGGCATCAACGTGATCGGCAGGCCGGCGGCCCCGTCTGGAGGGATACGCCGGTGGACAATCCCAACCTGAGTTTCAGCGTCCAGGCGATCACCGATGACTATCAAAACCGCTCGCCCGACCCGGCCCACGACGACCTTTGGCAATACCTGTTCCGGATCAGGCTCAACAAGATCGTCAACGATGCCCGCGACCTCGCGATCTCCACCCAGGATGCCGACCGCATGGCGCGTTGGGCCTGGTGGGATAACCTGGAGAAAATGCTCTCGGACATCTTCAATGTTGCCCTGTTCGTGGTCACGCCGTTCGTGCCGGTGCTCGGCGAGCTGATGCTGGCGTACACCGCTTACCAACTGACGGACGAGATGTTCGAAGGCGTTGTGGACTGGGCTGAAGGACAGACCACCGAAGCGGCCGGGCATGTATTGGGCATTGTCGAAAACCTGGTTCAGTTCGGTATCTTCGCCGGCGCCGCCGAGCTGGGCAAATCCCTCTCCTCACCGTTCATCGACGCGATGAAACCGGTGCAATTGCCTGACGGCAGCCAACGCCTGTGGCATCCCGATCTCACTCCCTATCAACAGCACGACCTGTCATTGCCCGCCGACTCGACACCGGATGCCTGGGGGCTGCACCGGCATCAAGGCAAATCCATTCTGCCCCACGAGGGCAAACTCCTTGAGATCGAGCGAGAACCCTCCGGCCGGATGCGGGTGATTCATCCCCGGCGGCCGGACGCTTATCGGCCACAGGTGACACACAATGGCCTGGGTGCCTTCGTGCATGAAGGCGAACAACCCAGAGCCTGGAGTGAACACCAACTGATGCGCCGGCTCGGGCATTCGGTCGAGCGCTTTAGCGACGGCGAACTGGAGCAAATCCGCACCATCAGCGGCACCGACCACGATGCGTTGCGACGGATGTACGTCGAATCTGAAGCGCCACCGCCGCTGCTGGCCGATGCGCTGAAACGCTTCGAGGCGTATGAAGATGTCGCCCGGCTGGAAGAACAGATTCGCAGTGGTCTGCCGCTGACGCCTGATCCGGCTTCGGCCTGGTTCGAACAAACTGTGACCGAGCTGCCCGGCTGGCCTGAAGAAAAGGCTCTGCGCGTGCTTCATCAAACCAGTGCTTCGGCGCAAGACCGCCTCTATGGCAATCCCGAGGCCTTGTCATCGGACATCCTCAGCATCAGCCTGGCGGACGTCATGGCCGGACAGTTGCCCGAACGCGTGGTGGCGTTTCTGGATGAGCCCGAACTCGCCGTCATGCTCGGCCCCGACGTGCCACCGGTGCATCGGGCACAAGCCTTGCGCGATCAACTGGCCGACTTTGTCGAAGGCGACATGGACAGGTTGGCCAAACGGACGTATCGCGCCCGGGAAAAAACCCGCGATCCGCAAGTGCGGCTGCTTAGAGACGCGTTTCCCGAACTGCCCTCAAGCATCAGCCAAACACTGCTGGCCAACGCCACGGGCGCGGAACGTTTCAAGATGCTCAGCGAAAAACGCCTTCCGTTGCGTATAAAAAATCAGGCCCGCGAACTGAATTTCGAAGTGCGCGCGGTCCGGGCAACCGAGAGCCTTTATGGGCATTCGGGGTTAACAGCGGACACCGAGCGTCTGGTCCTGAATACGCTGAGACTGCACAGCGACGTATTCACCGACCTGCGTGTCGACATCCGCGACGGCTTCCCGCACGGTCGCTTGCGCTGCAGCGTTGGCGCGCAATCTGCCACCCGGGTCAGGACGCTCGTCAGCAGCGGCGTGCGCAACAAATACGAAGTGTTCGACGAGGACAATCGCCTTTACGGAGCCAGCAGCCTCTATGAGTCGTTGCTGCGCGCAATGCCGCAGGATCAGCGCAACGCCTTGGGTTTCCAGCTCGGCCAGGGCAAGGCGCTCAAACACTGGTTCAAGCAAATCCTCGTCACCCCTGAAGTCCGCAGAACCGCGCTCGCCGAAATACCGATTCGCTCGCAGCGTGACCGGATCACCACACTGCTGTTACAGGGTGGGGGGCTGAGCAAGGACGGTTCCGCCTCACTGGATCGGCGGGTTCGCGACCTTTACCCGACCTTCAGCGCTGAGGAGGCCACGAGATTTGTCGAGGCCTTGACCGCGCAAGGTGACCCCCTGACCACCCTTTCGGCGCTTGAGGATGAACTCGACGACCTGCGCGTCACCCTCAATCAGTGGCGCTATCAGCAACCCGACATCTGGGGGCCTGACCCCCAGGGTTTCCGCGACGGCGGCGGGCGCCACATCGCCGAACGGCTGATCGAGTGTTTCGAACGTCGAAGCCTGGTGTTCGACGAACGCAGCCTGCATCCCCACGGCGGTTATCGTCTCGATTTATCGGTGGAACTGAGCAGTGTCAATCTTGAGACCTGGTGGAAACAGAAGCCCGATCTCAAGCGGTTTCTCGACAAGGTCTCGGTATTGAATCTGGACAACACGCGTTTCTCCAGCGAACCGGGCGGTCTGTTGAAGGACTTTGCGCACCTGGACGAATTAAGCGCCAGAGGCTGTCAACTGACTGAAATACCCCAGGGCATCACCGCTATGCACGTTTTGTCGACCCTGCGCCTGAACAACAACCACATCCGCCTGACAGCGCAAAGCGTTGAACAACTCAGCCGCCTGACCTACCTGAAAACCCTCAGGCTGGATCACAACCCCTTGGGCGCGCTACCGGACATCGGACACATGCCCGGCCTGATGATCGTCAGCCTGCGTGACACCGGCATCGACACCTGGCCCCAAGGCACCTTCGGCAAACCTCGACCGCGCGGTTTTTTCCTCGACTTGCAGGACAACCCGCTGGCGCGTATTCCCGATGTGATCCCGGGCTCGAACGATGCCTTTGTGGTCGCGCGCACCCGGCTCAACGCGCAAGCGCTCAGCGACGTGAACCGGTTGGCCTACGAAAACCTCAGGAGGTCCGTGGGGCTCAGCCCCCGACATGCCTATCCACCTGCCACCGACAATGATCTGGTCTTCTGGCCTGTAACTGACGACAGCGAATGGTGGACGCCCTCCCCCGGGCTTGGCCGATACCGTGGCGAGGCCTGGGGTGATCTGGCCGATGAACCGGACTCGGCGGGATTCTTCACGGTGATTCGCGGCCTTACCCAGTCTGCTGATTATCGAGCTGGAGGCGAGTTTCGAACCGATCTGGCCAAGCGTGTATGGCGAATGATCGATGCCGCCGACATGGATGCCGAGCTCAGGAACAGGCTCTTCACCATGGCCAGCTCACCCGTTAACTGCGCCGATGCCGGCGCTCAATTGTTCAACAACATGGGGCTGGAAGTGCTGGCCTCGGAAGCCAGGTCATTGAGCACCTCGCCGCAGATGCTCGAACGTCAACTGGTGACCCTGGCCCGGAGTGCGGCGCGTCTGGATCATGTGAACGAGATTGCCCGTGCGGACATGCAGGAACGGATGGCCAGCGGCCTCACACCGGATGAAGTCGAGGTCTATCTTGCCTACCAGACCGGTCTGGCCCGACGGCTGGACCTGCCCTGGCAATCGCGAAGCATGCTTCACCGGCCGGTTGCCGGCGTGAGTGAGAGCATGATCGATCACGCCTACGGCGCGGTGCTGTCACTGGAGTACGGTGACGGGCTGGTGAACCAGATGCTGGAGCAACGCTTCTGGGTTGAATACCTTCGCGCGACGCACCCGCGAGCATTTGAGGAAAACACCGAGCTGTACGCGGTGGTCAAGGCCGGGTTACTGGCGGACTTGCGGCAGACGCAAAACGAACGGGCTCATACCCGGCACCGCACGGACGAATACAAAAACCAGCTCGCGGAAAAACTCAAAGACCTTGCCCGACAGCTGTCGGTGCCCGAGTCGGTTGTGTTCACTGGCAAGGAAATGACCGATGAGGTGTACAACCGATTGATCAACGACCTTTTCGACGACGAAAAGGAGCTGGCGCGACGCCTGACCCGAATGGCATTGAGAATGGCAGGTCATTGATAACGCCCTGAACGTTTCGACCATTGCCAGATGCTGTACCTGGAGGCAAACAGTCAGCCGGTAAGTCAAGACGCAGAACCTGTGGGAGCGTGGCTTGCCCGCGAAGAACGATGACGCGTAGCACCTGAAAAACCGCGGTGCATTCTTCGCGGGCAAGCCACGCTCCCACAGGATTTTCGTCGCTCAAATGTCTTAACTTACCGGCACTAGCCCAAGGCTTTCATATTTCCGAATCCCAGATCACGACGATGTTCCCGGTATAGCGGGCGGCGACACCAGGTTGCAGCATGTAATCCATGTATTCGCTCGCGACTTCAAAGTGCAGGATGCCCGGCCGATTGTTCACATAATTCAGGGCCTGGTATTTTTGCTCCTCCTCCTGACCTACACGTACCAGACGACGGCGCTTGACCGGTACGCCAGCGAGATCGGTCAAGCCATCGGGCAGGGTGACGTTGAGTTCCACCAGGACGGCACGCTGCGAAACGGGGTCGCGAATCATGCAGTCATACAGGCCGGGGATTTCGCAGTCGATTTGCATCTTGAACCGTGATGACGCCGAGATATTGAAGACCTGGTCGCGGAACAGACGTACCGGTTTTCGTCCGTGTTGCAGCCAGTTTTGCCACCCGCCGGCCGGCTCCAGCACCACTTTGTTACCACCCGGTGGAATATCGACCTTGAGCGTATGTTCAACGTTGAGGGTAAAACTCAATGTCAGGGTAGAGTCGCTGGGGTGCATGATATCGCCCATGTCGAAATCCATGCCCGGGCCGACGCTGTAGGTCAAATCGCCGATAAAAATTCCGGAAGACATATGCAGCGGATCGGGTGTTCTCAATTCATAACCGATTTGCATCTGGTCATACCTGAACGTCTCGATTCGATATCCCGCAATTGCAGCACACTCGCCCGATGTGGGCGTCAGCCAGAAAAAAGTGCGCCAGGTTGGCTGCACGTACATGCCGCCACCAGAGCCCATGCAGGGCGCAGGTGGTGCCCATGTCCAGTCAGTCCCTCCCCATAAACGGCGGTGCCAGACCGAATTATCATTGGATGGTGAGCCTTCACCGACCAGGTTTTGCGCCGTATCGGGAAGAATGTAACGGCCACCGATAGAAACAATACGAACTTCGACCTCCGATGTCTCTGGCTGACCGTCGGCCTTTCTGATCGTGAGCCGTCGCCAATCGGCCGGCACTTTGAACATCGCCCCTTTGCGGCGATCGGCATGCCCGGCCAGGATGGGAGCGATGGACTGAAACTCGATGGGGACAAGCAATGAGAACAACCCCTGCTCCTTGCAGAATTCAGGTTGATGTGCGCAATGTCCGCTCACCGGGGTGTCATTGGTGAACTTGTTTTCATGGGGTTTGGACGGATCCGGCCTGAACGAAGCGCTGATGTCCATGGTCGCGCCGATCACCGATTCAACGGTTAATGCACACAACATCACCCACCCCGCGCTGCCCTGGAGGAGGGTTTTACAAACCTTCACTGATTTCATCTTCGCTCATGACTCCCTGTCATGGGATGGAGGACGTTTTTTTAACGGGCTCAGGGCGCCACGGCACTGAACACCAACAGCACGTTGCCGTAGTAACTGCCCGGTTTATAACCTCCAGTGGGGATTGTCGGCTCGATGTCCAACCGCACCCGACTGCCTGCCATGGCCTCCTGTGCCGAGACCACTTGCCGGGGCTGAGCGTCGTGACTCAGCTCCTGACCGTTGAAGCTGACGCGCAGGTATATATTCTCGGCATCGTTGCCGTTGGAGATATAAGGTTCGGTCTCCAGCCGCGCTTCAATCGCGCTGGTGTCGTGCTTGACGTCGAAATACTTGCGCAAACCGCCCAAGGTTGACGTATGAGGATTCCACGGCAATCTCTGCTCGCGATGAATCCAGTCCGTTTCCGCCGGTATCACGTAAAACGCCAAGGTGGGGATGTTCACCGAAATTTCGAACTCATGTTCTTCCCGCGCCGCGAACACCTGGGAGCTCATCAGCGTCGCGGCACTCAACGATGCCGCGAAGGCCCATTGCTTGATCATGTCTGGTACCTGTTCATCAAAGAAAACCGCAGCAACACGGGTCGGTGCTACCGGCTGGCAATGCGCATGGTCTTTTTGGCCTGGCCTTCAATCAGCTGGAAACGGTACTCACGACCGGGTTTTTTCTCGAACTGAAAACTCTTTCCCGCGAGGATGTGGTGCTTGGTGGTCGGCTCGCATTCGGTCTCGACCTTCAGCGAGCAGTTCTTGAACTCATCGACCACCACCACGGTGTTGCCGTTGTTGCGAATGCTGTAAGTGCCCGGACCATCATCGATCACGCTGTCATAACGGGTGTTTTTCGGCCGCACGAAGAACACCGTGCCAAAACCGGCCATCACGTTGACCCCCGCCGACAGGTTCTTTTTGTAGGTGTCGCGTTCTTCCTCGGAAACGGCGAATTCGTCTTCCTTTTCCGGCACCACGGGCACGAAGCGCACGCGGAAATAGCGTTCGGTGTCACGTTCGCCCATGTACAACAGACGCGAACCTTGCATGCCATTGGCCGGTACGATCAGCCGCGCGGGGCTGGCCATCAATCCGTCGCGGGCGCTGGCGTCGGCCTTGCTCTTGACCGGCACTTCACGGGGCGTGCCATCGGCGTCGTAGATGATTTCCAGAATGTTGACCTTGACGAAAGCCGTGCTGTCGCCGCCATTGAACACCCGTTTCAGGTAGGTACTTTTATCGCCATCCAGATAGTCGTAAACCGTCCCGACATTGATATTGGGTCCCGCCTGAACGGCCAGGGAAAACCCGCCCAGACTTACCAGTGCAAACAGACGCTTCATAACCTTGAACCTCATGACATTGAATACAACGCTGGCTCGATAACTCGATAAACAGCCCATCAGACTTCCGAATCCCAGATCACCGTGACCGTCCCGGAATAGGTGGCCGCACGGCCGCTTTGCAGCATTGAGTTCACGTAAAAGGAATCGATTTCGAAGTGCAAAACGCCGGGAGCCCGATCGACATAGAAGGCAGGTTGAAACTGTTGGGCCCTATGCGAGCCAGGATAAAAACGCCTGCGCTTGACCGGTTCCCCCACAAGGTCCGTCAGACCATTGGGCAAGCTGATTGATATCTGCACCTCCGCGGTACGCCCTGAAACCAGGTCGACAATCATGCAATTGTTAGTTCCGGTGATGAAGCAACTCAGCTCCATCTTGAACCGCGACGACGCGGAGATATTGAAGGTCTGGTCCCGGAACAGCCGCACCGGTTTGCGCCCGTTTTGCAGCCAGTTTTGCCAGCCGCCTTCCGGTACCAGTTCGACCTTGTTGCCGCCGGGAGGAATGTCGACTTTGAGGGTGTGCTGTACGTCGAGATTGAAGTTCAAGGTCAATGTCGAGTCGTCGGGCTGCATGACATCGCCCATGTCGAAATCCTGACCTGGCCCGACGCTGAAGGTGATCGAACCGGTGTATTGACCGCTCTGCATGCTTAACGGATTAGGGGTTATCAGCTGGTAACCGAACACGAAGTACAGGTAGCGAAAGGACAAAGGGATTTCGAGTAGGGCCTGTTTGGCGCAGACGCCCGCGCCCCGGGGGACTTTCCAGAAGCTGTTGTAACCACGAGTCCCGGCGGTGGCCCAACCGACACCCTGACAAGGGGACGGCGCATAAATCCATCCGCCTCCCTGCCACAGACTGTCCCAACCGCGCAACCCATCCTGCCCCGTCAACTCAGAGATCGGCACCGGTATTGCCGATTCGTGACCGATGCCAGCAATCCGGATCTTGACAATATGGGTCTCACCGGACGAATGGGTGACCTGCACGTCCCGCCACTCCGACGGTACTTTGGCCATTCCTCCCTGACGTGGATCCGCATGGTTGGCGCGGATCGGTGCATTGGCCGTAAAGGTAATCGGCGCGATCAGACTGAACAGACCTTCCGGCTCACATGCCTGAGGGACTTGGGTGCAGAAACCTTGAGACGGGGTTTGATTCTTGAATTCATTCCTATGGGGGGCAGCCGAATCCGGGGCGAACGACGCATTGATGTTCAACACCGCCGCACCCGCCGGTAACGAACACAACCCATACAGCACCGTCAGCAATGCCCCGCTACGCAGTTTTTTTTCAAGCCTGTTGAAGACACTCATGTCGATCATCCCGCCTTCTCAGTCATGTGGGTGGCATCCGCCAAGGTGTCCGGGCTGCAGCGCAGGTCACCGATCATCAGCACGTCGTTTTCACTGCGGTACTTGCCGGTATCGAGTCGGAACTGGCACAGCAACTGATCGGCGTAACGCACTTGCAGGGTCGGCGAGCCGGCGTTCATTTCCATGGAGAAGAACCCGTCGACTTCACTCACCCCGCGGCTGGCGTGGTTGATCACGTGATGGCCCTTGAGGGGACGGCCTTGTGGGTCGAGCAATCGACCGAGCACGGTCAGGGTTTTCATCACGCGCACCTTGCGGTACTCCACCCCGCCCTTGTTCAGGTGATAACGGGTACGCGCCGGCTCGATGGTCGCCGCCGGAACGTGATTGCCTTCGAAGTCGAAACTCACCGAGCTGTTTTTGTAGGCGGTGATGGGGATGAAATTGCGCCCCGGGCGCAAGGCGGCGCTGCCGCCGCTGAGGTCGTCTGCACGCAAGGCGATGCCGTCGATATCGGACTCGACATCGACGATCATCCCGGCGCCCCGCCCCTGAGGCTGGCTGGTCATCACCATCTGCTGGGCGCCGATGGCAACCGTGCTGTCCAGGTTCAGGCCACCGGTAAAGTTGCCGTTGTAGGACGAGCGCTGCACAAACCCGTCGCCCCGGATCGTGTCGGTACTAAAGTTCGCCAGGCTCGACACGCCGACGCCATAGGTGTCGGTGAGTGCCGTCACCGAAACGCTCTGCAACACGTGGTCCTGCAGGTCTTTGCGGTAACCCAGGGAGGCGTTGTTGTCCCGGCTGCCGTCGCGCGCGGTGCGCGAACCGATGCTGCCGGATATTTGTTGTCCCGGTGCCCCCAGCGCGACGTTGACGCTCAGGTCGACGCCGCGATTACGATCATTGCCGCTGCTGTAGCTACCGGGACGATCGAACAGCGACAGGCGCCAACTGGCATCGCTGCCGAACAGCTCGCCGCGCTGCGTCCATCCCAGGTCCACGCCAACGCCTTCGACATTGCCTTCGCTGTGGGACACCCGCGCGTTGACCGAGCTTTTGCGACTGATGCGGTGGTTCAGCGCCAGGGATGAATTGCTGGTCTGGCCGGTGAACACGTTGCGTTGGCGCACTCGGGTGCCGTCGGGCAACGTTTCGTAAATGTTGGTGGTATCGAGCCAGCTGCGATTGTGACTGACCACCACGCTGCCGGAGCCATAGTTGTACAGGCCTTGCAGGTCGAGCCCGGTGCCATGGTCTTCAGTCTGATAAATATTGGCGTATACGCTGGTGCTGTTAGCCAGCGTCCAATCGATGGAACTGCCGTATTGCAGTTTCTCGCGTACCTGGCGCAACGACAGCCCGAGAATGGCCCTGGGGTGCAGCAGGTAGTTGATCGACGCGCCCGCCGTGGCATCACCACTGGTCTGTTGATCCCAGTTGCTGAACAGTTTGCGTTCCTGCCCGGCAAACAGGTTGTAGCGCCAACGCTCATCGACGTTGCGCCAGTTGTTCGGCTTGTACACCAGCTCCTGGGTCGTCGAGGTGATTTGACCGTCTTCGATCAGGCGTACTTCCACTTCGTAAATGCCACCGGGCAACGGCCGGGTGTCGAGGGTTTGCAAGCCGGCCGGCACCGATTGGGTATTGATCAGCAAACCGTCGCGGAAAATTTCCACCGAAGCCTGCCGGTTGGCAGTGACGTAGATCGGATAGACGCTCGGTTTCGGGGTATCGATCGCCAGGCTGTCGGAACTGCCGAACATCATGCCCATCGCAGTATCGGGGCTGGTGCCGAAAGTGCGCGGCTGGCGGGTCAGGCCTTCGGAATTGGGGGTAAAGAAGCCCAGGCGAAAGAAGCTGCCTTGCAATTCACGCTGGGTATGGAGTTCATGAATGGCGTGATAAAGCTTGTCATCGGGCCCACCGAGACGGGCCAGCTGCATGTTGAATGTCTGGCTCCAATTGCCCAGGCTGCCACTGGCCTCCAGGCCAAAACGGCCGCCCAGATCCTGTTCCTGCCCACCATTGAGGTTGAGCTGATTGCGCACGATCAAGCCACTGCTGCCGCCCTCGGGCTGGTCGTAGTAGCGCTTGGCTTCGGTGTCGCGTTCGGCGTTTTCAGTACCGATGGACACCAATGAATTTTGCAGGTTGTAGTGGATCGCCTGCAGTTGTTCCGGACACGCACCCGTGCAGGCGCCAAGGGCCACGCCCGACTTCAGGTAAGTTGCCCAGGCATCACGTTCGACGGCACCAATGTTACTGTCACTGGTGTCGGTGAATTCAAGTAAGGTAATGCGATCATCGCGAGACAATATAATCATCGCCTCACCCAATGGCTGTTGATCAAGTTCAACCCGAACCGCTAACGGAACATCAAAGAAGTGTTCTTCGAAGTCCGCCGGCAAACCTTTGGCCTGAGACAACAAACTTCTCGGCGTATTAGCAACAGTGGCGGGCGCTGCAAATGCACTACTACAAAGCAGCAACGCAAGCGCAGCCGCGATGGGCGTCATCGGGAACATGAACACGTACTCTAATTACCAATAGATTAAAGCCCGGCCGGTAAAAAAATATTTACCGACCGGTTGCGTTACTTGGACAAGTAAGCGTTTCAGGGTCTTGCGTGACGCTTAGAGTGCAACAGGCGGAACAGCGTCATAAACGATGGCAACGGCGCCGGTGTAATCGCCCGCCGGGTGGTTGGAGCCCACCGCGCTGATGCGGATCGGTGCGCGATAGTTAACATCCGACTCCTGTTCACCGACAACCATTTGCGGCGTATTGGTGAGGGCAATGCCGTTGAACGCTACGACCAGATCAATCGTGTTGGCCCCACCGTAGAGACGTGGTGTCCCTTCTACACTGGCGTGAACCGAACCGTTGTTGTTGCGCACATCGAAAAAGCCGGTAATTGGCGTCAGAGTATTACCGCCTACGCCTGGGCTCATGTCCTGATCCTTATTGACCAGGTCTGGATCGACAGGAACCACGTAGAAACCGTTTTCCGGAACGGTGGCGATCAGACTGATGGAATGCCGTGCTTCCCCTGCGGCAAAAACCACAGAAGAACTGAGTGCCAGAATGGCCAATGGAGCAGTCATCGCAATTTTCTTGAACATCATCTAATACCTGTCTTTTTATCTAAGGATTGGCTCATTGAAGTCCGAAAGCCTGTGATCGGCCATATAACCGTCAGAGGTTTTGTTGAACTTTCAATGCCGGAAGATCATCAAGCAATCCCTCCCGAAAGTAAGCAGGCAACTTCTGATGAGCGTGTAGCCAAATGGACATGGCTGCAGCGTGAAAAAACCCGACATATTGAAATAATCAAACAGTGACTGTAAGAGACGGACTACAAATCATGCAAAACACGACCTGTTTTACTTGTCCAACACCGTGCAACTTCCGTAAGACAAGGACCACACTCCCTGAAATTAAAGGTTAATGTCCACGTATTAGAGAGTTAACACTAATTCTCTGTAATTAACAGGCGCGAGAATATGAATTCCTTTGTGTTTTTTCCTCGTCGGATTGTTTTTTCGTCCCGAGCACAGAGGCGCCGTTGGTCTGAAGCGCTTGCTCCGGCCTTAAGATATATCTTACGTTGTATCTAAACACGACGAGAGCAAGCAAAAATGAGAGACCATCATTCCCCCCACCGTGAACACGGCGAAGGCCGCGACGGCTTCGAGAAACGCCCCGGCCCTGGCCGCGAACGTGGTGGGCGCGGCCCCCGGGTATTCGCCCCCGGCGACCTGAAATTGCTGCTGCTGGCACTGATCGCCGAGCAGCCGTGCCATGGCTATGACCTTATCCGCCAGATCGAAAGCATGTTCGACGGCGCCTACAGCCCCAGCCCCGGTGTGATCTACCCAACCCTGACCTTCCTTGAAGAAAGCGAAATGATCCTGGGCGATGCCGAAGGCGGAAAAAAACGCTACAGCATCACCGACGCCGGACGTCTGTCTTTAAGTGAACAAGCGATTGCCCTGGACGGCGTGCGCATGCGCATCGAAGTCAGCAAGCGCTCATTGCGCGGCCATGACCGCCCCGCCGAAATTCACGAAGCGGTGCACAACCTGCGCCATGCCTTGCAAATGCACCATGGTCGCTGGAGCCCGGAAGAAATCCTGCGAGTGCGCGACCTGCTCAACAACACCGCCAAGGCCATCGTCGATGGCCCCGCTGTTCAACCTGTTCAGGAGAAAGCCGAATGACTGACGTGATCCTGCAATCCCAATCCCAATCCATTCACCGCGTCATGCATGAGCTCAAACGCCGTCGCCTGAAAGTGTTGCGAGTGGTCGACCTGACGCCGCGTATGCGCAGGATTACGCTGGGTGGTCCTGAGCTGGCAGGCTTCGTCAGCCTCGGAACGGACGACCATGTAAAACTGCTGTTCCCGCAAAATGCCGAGCAAGAGGCAGCGCTGGAAAACCTGGTGCTGGGCGCCGGCAAAGACAACGGCCCGTTGCCCGAAATGCGCGACTACACCCCGCGCCGCTACGACCTCGACACCCTGGAACTGGACATCGACTTCGTGCTGCACGGCGATGGCCCTGCCTCGACGTGGGCCGAGCAGGCCAAACCTGGCCAGTTCCTGCACATCGGCGGGCCGCGGGGCTCGATGATCGTGCCGGACATCTTCGACAGCTACCTGCTGATTGGCGACGAAACCGCCTTGCCCGCCATCGCCCGCCGGCTCGAAGGCCTGGCTGCCAATCGACGTGCGCTGGTGATCGTGGAAGTGGAAAATGGCGCCGAACAACAACGCCTGGAAAGCGCCGCCCAGGTCGATGTGACCTGGGTGCTGCGTGAGGGAGGCAAAAACAACCTGCTGACCACCGTGCAACAGATCAAGGTGCCCGATGGCAATCTATATGCGTGGGTGGCAACTGAGTCCAAAGTGTCGCGGCAGATCCGCCGGGTATTGCTCGATGAGCATGGGCTGGATGAGCAATTCGTCAAAGCGGTCGGCTACTGGCGACTGGATGACAGTGACGAGGAATAACAGCAATTCATATTGTGGCGAGGAGCTCAGTCATCCCGCGATCCGTAGCAGCTGGCGCAGCCTGCGTTCGGCTGCGAAGCAGTCGTAGAACCTGAGCACTCGATTTACCTGATGCTATACGTTGTCTGACTTTACGACTGCTGCGCAGCCGAACGCAGGCTACGCCAGCTGCTACAAAGTGCGTGTAGTGGCTCGCCACCGATCCAACCCAATCACCACCAGCGCAATCAGCACAAACCCCACAAACAATCCCCCTGCATTCACAAACACCTGTGGATAACCCAGCTTGTCCACATCAATGAACGGATAGGGATAAACCGCCAGCAGATGCCCGCGCCATAACGCATAGCCGAAGTACACCAGCGGATAGATCATCCACAGCGCAATGTGCCGCAGGCGCAACGTACCTTTGGGCACACAGAACCACCAATAAACCAGAAACAGCAGCGGCATGACGTCATGCATCAGCTCGTCGGCCAGCCATTGCCAGCCTTCGGGATGCCATAAATGACGCAGTAACAGGCTGTACGCCAAACCGACCACGGCGATGCTCACCGCAATTGCACTGCTAACCCACGGCTGTAAAAACCAGCGGCGCGCAGCGGATTCGCGGGACGTCAGTTCACAGGTCAGCACCACCGCCACCAGCGTGTTGGTCAGCACGGTGAAGAAACTGAAAAAACTCACCAGCCCACCCAGCAGACTGGCCGCGATACTCCAGCGGGCATAGAGAATCAGGTACATCTGAATGCTCAAACCCGCCCAGCCCAGAATCGCCGCCACGGCAACACAACGACGCCTCGCGGTCGAGGGTATGACCATGCTCAGACCGGTCGCTTGGTGCGCATCAGCTTCACGTACAGGCGTTCGACCTTCTCCCGCGCCCATGGGGTTTTGCGCAGGAATGTAAGGCTCGACTTGATGCTCGGGTCACTCTTGAAGCAGCGGATATCGATACGCTCGGCCAGCCCCGACCATTCGTAGTGCTCAACCAGGGCGTTGAGGATTTGCTCCAGCGTCACGCCATGCAGGGGGTTGGTGTTCTGTTCGGTCATGCCGGGCCTTCGAGCGATGAAAGGATGGGAAGCCGCGCACCTTAGCGGAGGCTTTCGCCCGGTGGAAGGGCTCCGGACAGAGGCATTCGTCAGATGCTGAATTAACTGTAGGCGAGTTGGCCATCATCTGAGGGGCAAACGTCAGGAGATACTGCCAGGACTCAGTAATAACGACGCGGGTCCGAATCGATCAGACTGGCCAGCTTGGTCAGGGCAAACCTCAATTCGTCCTGGCTGGTGGGCGACATCAACACCAATCGCACGCAGCGGGTAATGCCGCTACGTTCGGCCTGGAACTGGGTGCCACTGAGGACCAGCACACCGTTGGCACGGGCCAGCATGGTGAATTCGTCACTGGTCCAGGGTTCGGGCAACGTCAACCAGACGTGGTAGGAATACGGCTGGGTCTTGAGCTCGAAATTGGCGAAGATTTCCTGAGCAATCGCCTGCCGCCCGGCGGCTTCGTTGCGCTGAATACGGATCAGCTTTTTATCCAACCCCTGCGTGATCACATTACTGGCCAACTGAGCGGTCAATGGCGACGGCATCCAGACGCTGCTGCGTACCATGGAGGTCAGGCGTGACAGCAGTTTCGGCGGGCTATAGAGATAGCCAATCCGCAAGGCCGGCATGACCGACTTCGACAGACTGGTCAGGTACACCGAACGATCCGGGGCAAACGCCGACAGCGGTTTGATCGACGGGTCTGTGGCCAGAAAACCGTAGATGTCATCGTCCAGAATGATGAAGTCGAACTCCTCGGCCAATGCCGCGATCTGCGCCCGACGTTTTTGCGACATGATTGCGGCCGTCGGGTTCTGACAGGTCGCCACGCAGACCAGCATCGCCGGTTTCTCACGCTGGCACAGTTCGCGTAACGCTTCGGGAATGATCCCTTCATCGTCCATTGGCACGCCACGCAGACGTCGTTCCAGCCCATGGGCAAGGGAAATGATGCCGGGGTAGCACAGCGCCTCGCAGAGCACCAGATCACCGGCGTTGGTCAGCGCACTCATCGCGACCATCAAACCATGCTGTGCGCCGGCGGTGATCACCACTTGCTGCCATTGCGCATCGGGCAACGAATGGCGCAGCCATTGCGCGCCCGCCTCGCGATGAGCCGGATGACCGCCATCGGGTGCGTAATCGAGGGCATGGGCAAAATCCGTGCTTTTGGCCATGTCCACCAATGCTCCGCGCAACCAGTATTCCAGGGTTTCGCTGTAAGGCTTGATGATCGAAAGATCCAGTAATTCAGACTGCCCAAGATTCAGCGAGACGGCACTGTTGCTGGCCGGCAATTCCAACTGCTTCTGGTTGAGTACATAAGTGCCACGCCCCACTTCCCCCTGCACCAGACGCCGCCGATGGGCTTCGCTATAGGCACGGCTGATGGTACCGGGCGTGACATTCAGCGTGTTGGCCAGCTCCCGCAGAGTCGGCAGACGATCACCTTCGTTCAGCACGCCGTTGCTGATATCGCGCGCCAACGCGTCGGCAATCGACAAATACATCGGCTGGCTGAACTCGCTTAGCTGAGGAACCCACATGAATGATCACTACCATCGTAGAAATGATAAATATCCGAGCATATCACATGGTGGTTAGGCAACTAATAAATGGACTCAATCAATAAATTGAGTCGATTGATTCGGCGATTTAATCGAAAATCATTTTTCATAAAAAATATTTTTCAACAGCAATATTTATTTATAAATCAAATAGTTATTTGGAAAAAATCTGACAAATACCCCTTGATAGCAAAAAAACATCTCGTAACAACCTTCTCGCCTATTGAATCAACTCAATTCATTCAAATACACTCATCTCGAATCGAGTCAATCGACTCAATCTCAATTCTGAATCACCGCGTGCCCGCCACGCCAAGTCGAGACATCATGGACACACTCAGAAAGGATCTATCCCTGTCAGCGGTCATTGCAGGCTTCATCGCCGTGATCATTTCCTATGCCGGCCCGCTGATCATCGTGTTTCAGGCGGCCCGGGAGGCACACCTGCCCAATGATCAAGTGTCGTCCTGGATCTGGGCGATTTCCATCGGCAGCGGCATTACCGGTCTGTTATTGAGCTGGCGTTTGCGGGTTCCGGTGATTACGGCTTGGTCGACACCAGGCGCGGCGTTGCTGGTGTCGATGCTGCCCACGGTCTCCCTGCCCGAGGCCATCGGCGCCTATGTGGTGGCTTCGGTGATTATCGCGGTGGTCGGCCTGTCCGGTGCGTTCGACAAACTGATGAGTCGCCTGCCAAAAGCCATCGCCGCCGCCATGCTCGCCGGCATCCTGTTTCGTTTCGGCGCCGAACTCTTCACCTCGATCAAGCTGCAGCCGAGCCTGGTGCTGTCAATGATCGCGGCGTACCTGATCTTCAAACGCTTTTCACCGCGCTACGCCATCCTGTCGGTATTGATTGTCGGCTGCGCCGTGGCCGCCTCGTTCGGTGAACTCAACACAGGTTCGATCACCATCGATGTCGCCCACCCTATCTTTATCGCCCCGCAGTGGAGCTGGCACGCGATCATCAATATCGGCCTGCCGCTGGCCCTCGTCACCCTGACCGGGCAGTACGTGCCGGGCATGGCGGTGTTGCGCACCTCGGGCTACAACACCCCCGCGCGCTCGATCATTTCGGTCACGGCCATCGGTTCAGTTTTGATGGCGCCCTTCGGCTCCCATGGCTTTAACCTTGCGGCCATCACCGCCGCTATCTGCACCGGCCGCGAAGCCCATGAAGATCGCGACAAGCGTTACATCGCCGGGATCGCCTGCGGGGTGTTCTACATTCTGATGGGCACCTTCGGCGCGACCCTGGCTTCGGTGTTTTCTGCCTTGCCCAAAGAGCTGATCGCCTCGCTCGCCGGCCTGGCCCTGTTCGGGGCGATCAGCGCCGGGCTGACCGGCGCCATGGCTGACGAGAAACAACGTGAAGCGGCGCTGATCACCTTCCTGGTCACCGCCTCGGGCATGAGTTTCCTGGGGCTGGCCGCTGCATTCTGGGGGCTGATCTTCGGGCTCGTGGCACATTTCGTACTGACCTACACCCGAGAAAGCAAAGCCAGCACCGTAGCCGAGGGCAGCCGACCATGACCGCTCGTTACGACTTCATCGAGGTCGGCGGCGCAATAGTCTCAAGGACATGCGCGCGGTAACGGCCAGCGAGGGCTGTTGCCGCATCACGCACCAGCCGCCTTGGCCGAAGCACTTATTTGAAGGAAGACTCCATGAGCCTGAAGAATTTAGACCCTACCCTCGCGCGCCTGATCGGCCGCGAACGCAACCGCCAGGAAACCCACCTGGAACTGATCGCCTCGGAAAACTACGTCAGCGAAGAAGTGCTGGAAGCCCAAGGTTCGGTGCTGACCAATAAGTACGCCGAAGGCTACCCAGGCAAGCGCTATTACGGTGGCTGTAAAGTGGTCGACGAGATCGAAAGCCTCGCCATCGAACGTGCCTGCAAACTGTTTGGCAGCGAATATGCCAACGTCCAGCCGCACTCCGGGTCCCAGGCCAATCAGGCCGTGTTTCTCGCTGTGCTCAACCCTGGCGACACGATTCTGGGAATGTCCCTGGCCGATGGCGGCCACTTGACCCATGGCGCCTCGGTAAACTTCTCCGGCAAGTTCTACAACGCGTACTCTTACGGCCTGGAAAAACACAGCGAAACCCTCGACTACGCCGAGATGGAAGCCCTGGCCCGGGAACACCGGCCGAAAATGATCATTGCCGGTGCCTCGGCATATTCCAGGACCATCGACTTCCAGCGTTTTCGCAAAATATGCGATGAAATCGGGGCATACCTGATGGTCGACATGGCGCACTACGCCGGACTCATCGCAGCCGGCCTGTACCCCTCGCCGGTCGGCATTGCCGACTTCGTCACCTCGACCACTCATAAAACGCTGCGCGGCCCACGGGGCGGTCTGATTCTGGCTAAACGCGAACATGCGGCGTTGCTCGACAAGACGATATTCCCGGTCTATCAGGGTGGACCTCTGATGCACGTCATCGCCGCCAAGGCCGTAGCGTTCAACGAAGCCCTCGGTGATGAGTTCAAGCACTATCAGCAACGCGTCATCGACAACGCCAGGACCATGGCGAATATCCTTACTCGACGGGGCCTGAGGGTGGTGTCAGGTGGCACCGACTGCCACATGTTCCTGCTCGATCTGCGCGCGAAGAACATCACCGGAAAAGATGCCGAGGCGTTGCTCGAGAGCGCCCACATCACCTTGAACAAGAACGCGATCCCCGACGATCCGCAAAAACCTGCGATCACCAGCGGCATTCGCATTGGCACACCCGCCCTGACCACGCGAGGCTTCGGCGAAGCCGAATGCGCCGAAGTGGCCAACCTGATTGCCGACCTGCTTGAGCAACCGACCAATGCGGCGTTGCTGGACAATGTCCGTCGACGGGTGATGCATTTGTGTGAGTGTTTCCCGGTCTATCTGTTGAATTAACGGCACTGAAACGTAAGGGGGCGGACGCTTGAGTCCGCCTTTTTTGGCAGCACCTGGCACTGCGGCGACCGGTCGCAACCGACTGTTACGAAATCCGAAATGATCCATGTCAGTAAAAGCCCTTTCTCTATGTGTAACAGAACATTATCCTTACGCCCGTCCAGCTGAAACGCTTCTCCCCTGCTGCATTCCCGCTGCGTTCAGTTCACCCCCTTTAGAAAAAGACCAAGAATTTCTTCTCTATGCCTGATTTTCAAACTCCGCGAGACAGCGCTGTCTTACTCTCTGTGTCCAATCGAAAAGCCCTCATCCTGATGGGCGGATTCACCGCGTTGGGTCTCGCCACCTGCATCCAGGCTGCGCCGGCCTTCGATAGCGATTCACCGTGGATGCTGGGCGACTGGAACGGTACGCGCACCGAACTTTCGGAAAAGGGCTACGACTTCAAGGTCGATTACACCGGTGAAATGGGCAGCAACCTGCACGGTGGCTATGACCATGACCGCACCGCTCGCTACAGCGACCAGTTCGGCTTTGGCACTCATCTGGACTTGCAGAAAATTTTGGGCTGGGACGACGCTGAATTTCAGCTGACCATCACCGAGCGCAACGGCAACAACATCAGCAACGACCGAATCAACGATCCGCGGGTCGGCGGTTTCACCTCGGCTCAGGAAGTCTGGGGTCGCGGCCAGACCTGGCGCCTGACGCAGATGTGGTATCAGCAGAAATTCTTCGATCAGAAGCTCGACATCAAGGTTGGTCGCTTCGGCGAGGGCGAAGACTTCAACAGCTTCCCCTGCGACTTCCAGAACCTGGCGTTCTGCGGTTCCCAGGTCGGCAACTGGGTGGGCGACATCTGGTACAACTGGCCGGTCAGCCAGTGGGCGATGCGCGTCAAATATCACCTGACGCCGGAGTTGTACGCGCAGGTCGGGGCTTACGAGCAAAACCCGTCCAACCTTGATCGCGATAATGGTTTCAAGCTCAGCGGCAGCGGCACACAGGGCGCGATCCTGCCGGTGGAGCTGGTCTGGACTCCGAAATTCAATGGCCTGCCGGGTGAATACCGTGCCGGTTACTACTACAGCAACGCCACGGCCACCGACGTCTACAAGGACAGCAACGGCCAGCCAGCAGCCCTGACTGGCGAGGCTTATCGCAGCGCATCGAGCAAGCACGGCGTATGGCTCGGTATTCAGCAGCAGCTGACCAGCCGCGCCAGTGACCACTCTCGGGGCCTGAGCGTGTTCGCCAATGGCACGATGCACGACAAGAAAACCAACGCCATCGACAACTACGTCCAGGCCGGCGTCGTCTATAAAGGTTTGTTCGATGCCCGCGCCCGGGACGACATCGGTTTTGCCCTGGCCCGTGTCCACGTCAACCCGGCCTTTCGCAAGAACGCCGAGGCTACCAATCAGGCCCGCGCCGTCTTCGACTACGACGACCCATCATTCCTGCCACCGCAAGACACCGAATACAGCAGCGAGCTCTATTACGGCGTGCACGTCACGAACTGGCTGACCGTGCGCCCGAACCTGCAATACATCCGCCACCCCGGTGGCGTGGACAAGGTCGATGACGCGCTGATTGGCGGGATCAAGATCCAGTCGTCGTTCTAAGAATCACCACAAATCCTTGTAGGAGCGAGGCTTGCCCGCGAAGGCGATCTATTAATCAGCATCTTTTGTTGAATGTTAATCCGTCTTCGCGGGCAAGCCTCGCTCCTACAAGGGAATGCGGCGTCCAACCGTTTTTTATATGAACCCTGCCCGCGCCAGATCGTCATCTACAGTGAACTTGCGCGGGCTTACTTAAAACGTCACGGAGAACCACACTATGAGCGCTGATGGTGCTTTCAGTCGAAGCCGTCTGCTGCCGAGCCTGCTCGGTATCGTGCTTCTACTAATGGGCCTGGCCTTGCTGGCCGGGGGGATCAAGCTGAGCATGCTCGGCGGCTCGCTGTATTACCTGCTGGCCGGTATCGGCCTGATGCTGACCGGTGGGCTGCTGCTTGCCGACCGTTATGCGGCGCTGAGCCTGTACGCGGTGGTGCTGTTCGCCAGTACGGTCTGGGCACTGTGGGAAGTCGGCCTGGACTGGTGGCAACTGGTGCCACGTCTGGCGCTGCTCTTTGCCCTCGGTATCGTCATGCTGCTGCCATGGTTCCGTCGCCCGTTGCGTACCGGCGAGTTCAACCCGGTCGGCACCGGCGTGCTGAGCGCTGCCGTGGTCATCGCCGGTATCGCTGCGCTGGCCAGCCTGTTCACCAACCCCGGTGAAATCAAAGGCGAACTGGATCGTGACGCCGTGCCTGGCATGAGCAACACCGCCCCGGCCATGCCCGATGGCGACTGGAACTCCTACGGCCGCAGCGCCCATGGCGATCGCTACTCGCCACTGGCACAGATCACGCCGCAGAACGTCAACAAACTGGTTCCCGCCTGGACCTACCGCACCGGCGACCTGCCTGGCCCGAACGACCCGGGCGAAACCACCGCCGAAAACACCCCGCTCAAAGCCAACGGCATGCTCTATGTCTGCACGCCGCACAGCCAGGTGATCGCGCTGGACCCGGACACCGGCAAGGAACTCTGGCGTTTCGATCCGAAGCTCTCCACGCAAAACGCGGCGAACTTCAAGGGTTGGGCGCACATGACCTGCCGTGGCGTGACCTATCACGATGACGCCGCCTACGCGTCCGAGCAGAGCCCTACCGGCACTGCCAACGCGCCTGTCGCCAGCGTCTGCCCGCGCAGGATCTTCCTGCCGACCGCCGACACCCGCCTGATCGCCCTGAACGCCGACACCGGCAAAATGTGCGAAGACTTCGGCAACGGTGGCCAGGTTGACCTGACGACCAACATCGGTGAATTCACCGCCGGCGGTTATTACTCCACCTCTCCACCGGCGGTCACCAAAGACCTGGTGGTGATTGGCGGCCACGTGACCGACAACGTTTCCATCGACGAGCCAAGCGGCGTGATCCGCGCGTTCGACGTGCACACCGGCAAACTGGTATGGAACTGGGACAGCGGCAACCCGGACGACACCACGCCGATTGCCGAAGGCAAGGTCTACACCCGCAACTCGCCGAACATGTGGTCCATCTTCAGCGTCGACGAAAAACTCGGCATGATCTACCTGCCGATGGGCAACCAGACCCCGGATCAGTTCGGTGGCGCACGCACCCCTGAATCGGAACTGCACGCCGCCGGCCTGACCGCGCTGGACATCGCCACCGGCAAGGTGCGCTGGCACTTCCAGTTCACCCACCATGACCTGTGGGACATGGACGTCGGTGGCCAGCCAACCCTGATGGACCTGAAAACCGCAGACGGTGTGAAACCGGCAGTGCTCGCGTCCACCAAGCAAGGCAGCATCTACGTGCTGGACCGCAGCAATGGTCAGCCGATCGTGCCGATCAAGGAAATCCCGGTGCCGCAAGGCGCAGTGGAAGGCGACTACACTTCGCCGACCCAACCGATGTCCGACCTGAACTTCGTGCCGCCGACCCTCAAGGAACGCGACATGTGGGGCGTGACCCCGTTCGATCAGATGCTGTGCCGGATCGACTTCAAATCCCTGCGCTACGACGGCATGTTCACTCCGCCGTCGCTGCAAGGCTCGATCGTTTATCCCGGTAACTTCGGCGTGTTCGACTGGGGCGGCATCTCGGTTGACCCGGTGCGTCAGATTGCTTTCGTGAATCCGAGCTACATGGCGTTCAAATCGAAACTGATCCCGGCCGCCGAAATCGCCAAACAAGGCCCTCGCGTCAGCGAAACCGAAGGCGTGCAGCCCAACAAAGGCGCGCCTTACGGGGTAATCCTCGAAGCCCTGTTGTCGCCAATGGGCTTGCCGTGCCAGGCACCGGCATGGGGTTACGTGGCGGCGGTCGATTTGACCACCAACAAAACCATCTGGATGCACAAGAACGGCACCGTGCGCGACAGCTCGCCGGTTCCAATTCCTCTGAGCATGGGTGTACCGAGCCTGGGCGGGACCTTCACCACTGCCAGTGGCGTGGCCTTCCTGAGCGGCACCCTCGACCAGTACCTGCGCGCCTACGACGTGAAAAACGGCAAGCAACTGTGGGAAGGCCGCCTGCCAGCAGGCGCGCAAACCACACCGATGACCTACACCGGCAAAGACGGCAAGCAATACGTGCTCGTTGTTGCGGGCGGTCACGGATCGCTGGGCACCAAACAGGGTGACTATGTGATTGCGTACAAACTGTCGGAATAAGCGGTAGCGGCAGTTAAAGCAAAGGCGACGCCTGTGAGGGGGTCGCCTTTTTTTGTGGGCGCTGCAATCCCAACACCCCCAAAATCCCTGTAGGAGCGAACTGTGGCGAGGGGGCTTGCCCCCGTTGGGCTACGAAGTAGCCCCAAAACCGCTGATGAACCAAAGATCTGGTGAGTGCTACGCACTCAAACGGGGGCAAGCCCCCTCGCCACAGTTCGCTCCTACAGCTGATTGTGGTAGTCAGAGATATCCGCGCATGTCCTACAGACGTGGTGATTTTTTGAGAGCTTTCCGACAGGTTTTGACAGTTGTCGCTCGGAAGTGGCATGGATAGGCTTTGGGGGTCGCTGCAAATCAGCGACCGGGCGTCGCGGCCTGAATTAGCTTACTTGGTGCATAATCACCGGCCCCAATCGACGTTCCTGTCGTTTGGTCTCATGGTGGCTGTGCGCGGGATACCTTCGGGTATGCCGAGTTTCCAAGTAGCTCGGTCCGCGAACCTGCGTACAGCTGCCACCCCCCATCGCGTCGCGGCGATCAGTGGCAGCTCCATTACTTACTTGGAGCTTCATCATGTTCAAAGAAACACCGAATCCCCCAGAAACCGACAACGTTTCGCCCTACGAATCCAACGATTCAAAAAAACTCCACGACGCCGCTAACCGCGCGCTCGATCACTACCTCAACCCCTCTGCCCTCAAAGCCCCCGTGACCCGCAAGCCGAGCACGATGTACATGGTTGCGCCGGATATCAAAGACGAAGACCTGTTGGCCCACACCTGTGAATCGTTGGCCCAGGCCAGTGTGATGGCGAGTGATATTGCGGGCTATCTGGAAGGGCCGCACCGGCACACGATGATGGCGATTCAACAGATCGTCATGCTGGCAGAACTGGCGGTGAACCGGATGCTGGATAACGTTGCCATACCAAAACCTGCGCCACACAGCTAATCCCCCTGTAGGAGCGAGGCTTGCCCGCGAAGACGGCCTGATATTCAACATTGATGTCGCCTGACACGCCGCCATCGCGAGCAGGCTCGCTCCCACAATTGAATCGTGTATATCTGCAAGGAATTGGTCGGCTGTCAGGCCGTCTTCGCGGGCAAGCCTCGCTCCTACAAGTGGGTCGGCGTATGTCTGCGAGAGATTGGGCGGCTGTCAGGCCACCTTCGCGAGCAAGCCCGCTCCCACAGTGGAGCGGCGTACACCCGCCCCTCACCACTCAACAGGCCGAGCGTTAGCTCGCCTGCAGCTTTTGATCTTGATCCACCCGCCCCTTCGGGAGGCCTCGTTCCGGTGTTCATCTGGGGATTGGCGCGCAGCGCCGTTCGACGCAGTCGAACCCATCGCATGTAGGTCGTAGCGAAGCAGACCGTAGGGCGATGCCCCCAGATGGATACCAGAACGAAGGAACGCCGAGCCTCAGCGAGGGGCCGGACGCTTGGGGCGAGACCTTTTGGGTACTTTTGGGGCGTTTGCCAAAAGTGCCTCGCCGTAAGGGCGAAACCATAAGCCGCCGTTACCGCAGCAACGGATATGTACACAACCCAACCAAAGCATGGTCGGCCCAAAGGCCGCCAAGTCCAAACACCTGTCAAACCCCTGAACACACAAGCTGAAATATCCAGGCCCATTGAAACCACCCCCCACCTGCCCCATCTAAGACCCATACCCTATTGCGCAGGTGCCCCATGACCGACCAGCAAGAATTCCCCGAAGACACGAGCGAATACACCGAAACAGACAACGTCGAACACCACTCCACCGGCAAAGGCCTCGCCCTGCCTGGTCAGAACCTGCCGGACAAGGTCTACATCATCCCGATCCACAACCGGCCTTTCTTCCCGGCGCAAGTATTGCCGGTGATCGTCAACGAAGAGCCGTGGGCCGAAACCCTCGAACTGGTCAGCCAATCCGACCACCATTCCCTGGCCCTGTTCTTCATGGACACTCCCCAGGAAGACCCGCGCCACTTCGACACCAAAGCCCTGCCGGAATACGGCACCCTGGTCAAAGTCCACCACGCCAGTCGCGAAAACGGCAAACTGCAATTCGTCGCCCAAGGTCTGAGCCGGGTGCGCATCAAAGCTTGGCTCAAACACCATCGCCCACCGTACCTGGTGGAAGTCGAATACCCGCACCAGCCCACTGAGCCGACTGATGAGGTCAAGGCCTACGGCATGGCGCTGATCAACGCGATCAAGGAACTGCTGCCGCTCAACCCCCTGTACAGCGAAGAGCTGAAGAACTACCTCAACCGCTTCAGCCCCAACGACCCGTCACCGCTGACCGACTTCGCCGCCGCCCTGACCTCGGCCACTGGCAGCGAGCTGCAAGAAGTGCTCGACTGCGTGCCGATGCTCAAGCGCATGGAAAAAGTCCTGCCGATGCTGCGCAAGGAAGTCGAAGTCGCGCGCCTGCAGAAAGAAATCTCCGCCGAAGTGAACCGCAAGATCGGCGAGCACCAGCGCGAGTTCTTTCTCAAGGAACAACTCAAGGTCATCCAGCAAGAGCTGGGGCTGACCAAGGATGATCGCAGCGCCGACATCGAGCAGTTCGAGCAACGTCTGACGGGCAAGGTGTTGCCGCCTCAGGCGCAGAAACGCATTGAAGAGGAAATGAACAAGCTGTCGGTCCTCGAGACCGGTTCACCGGAATACGCGGTGACCCGCAACTACCTCGACTGGGCGACCTCAGTGCCGTGGGGCGTGTACGGCGAGGACAAACTCGACCTCAAACACGCGCGCAAGGTGTTGGACAAACACCACGCCGGCCTTGATGACATCAAGGACCGCATCCTCGAATTTCTCGCGGTCGGTGCCTATAAAGGCGAGATCAGCGGCTCTATCGTGTTGCTGGTGGGCCCGCCGGGCGTGGGCAAGACCAGCGTCGGCAAGTCCATCGCCGAAACCCTGGGCCGGCCGTTCTATCGCTTCAGCGTCGGCGGCATGCGCGACGAAGCCGAGATCAAGGGCCACCGCCGCACCTACATCGGCGCGCAACCGGGCAAACTCGTCCACGCGTTGAAAGACGTCGAAGTGATGAACCCGGTGATCATGCTCGACGAGATCGACAAAATGGGCCAGAGCTACCAGGGCGACCCCGCCTCGGCGCTGCTGGAAACCCTCGACCCGGAACAGAACGTTGAATTCCTCGACCACTACCTGGATTTGCGCCTGGACCTGTCGAAAGTGCTGTTCGTCTGCACCGCCAACACCCTGGATTCGATTCCCGGCCCGTTGCTGGACCGGATGGAAGTGATTCGTCTGTCGGGTTACATCACCGAAGAGAAAGTCGCGATCGCCAAGCGTCACCTATGGCCGAAACAGCTTGAGAAAGCGGGTGTGTCCAAGGGTAGCCTGAGCATCAGCGACAACGCGTTGAAAGCCTTGATCGATGGCTACGCCCGTGAAGCCGGGGTGCGGCAGCTGGAAAAAAACCTCGGCAAACTGGTACGCAAAGCCGTAATGAAGCTGCTCGACGAACCGAAAGCGGTGATCAAGCTCGGGCCGAAAGACCTGGAAGCTTCACTCGGCCGCCCGGTGTTCCGCAACGAACAAGTGCTGTCCGGCATCGGCGTCATCACCGGGCTGGCCTGGACCAGCATGGGCGGCGCCACCCTGCCGATCGAAGCCACGCGCATTCACACCCTCAACCGTGGCTTCAAACTCACCGGGCAACTGGGGGAAGTGATGAAAGAGTCGGCAGAAATTGCCTACAGCTACGTCAGCTCCCATCTGAAGCAATTTGGCGGTGATCCGACGTTCTTCGACGAAGCCTTCGTTCACCTCCACGTACCGGAAGGCGCCACGCCGAAAGACGGCCCGAGCGCCGGTGTGACCATGGCCAGCGCCCTGCTGTCCCTGGCCCGCAACCAGCCACCGAAAAAAGGCGTGGCCATGACCGGCGAACTGACGCTGACCGGGCATGTGCTGCCGATTGGCGGGGTGCGCGAGAAGGTGATTGCAGCGCGGCGGCAGAAGATTTTCGAGTTGATCCTGCCCGAGCCTAATCGTGGAAGCTTTGAAGAACTGCCGGATTATCTGAAGGAAGGGATTACCGTGCACTTTGCCAAGCGCTTTGCGGATGTGGCGAAGATATTGTTCTGATAGTTATGTAGTGCCTGTGCGATTGCTTTCGCGGGCAAGCCTCGCTCCTACAGTGTTTTGCGTCGTTCACAAAAAATGCGAACAACGCACAACCCCCGTAGGAGCGAGGCTTGCCCGCGAAGGCGTCAGCCCTGACACCCCCATTCTCGGATTGTCACACTTTGTCTCATCTTCAGTTATGCTCGCCGTTCGTCGTGAATGCCGGAGCCGCTGACTAATGTCCCCCACCCGCCTGTTTATCCCGCTCGCCCTTGCCCTGCTGAGCGCTTGCGCCACGCAACCGAAACACAAC
Organism: Pseudomonas sp. NPDC086112; assembly: GCF_044746425.1. Classification (NCBI taxonomy): domain Bacteria; kingdom Pseudomonadati; phylum Pseudomonadota; class Gammaproteobacteria; order Pseudomonadales; family Pseudomonadaceae; genus Pseudomonas; species Pseudomonas sp. NPDC086112. The sequence continues at coordinate 99,483 of NZ_JBIVCD010000013.1, forward strand.
GTAACCGTGGAAAAACAAAGCGAATGCCCGGTGCAACTGAACAACGGGCAAAACCTGATCCTGACCCTGCCCAGCAACCCGACTACGGGTTACCGCTGGACGATCCAGGATTCGGCCGGTGGCGTGTTGCGTGCGCTCAGCCCCGAGGTTTACAGCAACCCGGAAGACGCCGGGATCGTCGGCAGCGCGGGAGTTTCGACTTGGCGCTTCCAGGCCTTTGCCGCCGGCACGGGTCGCTTGCGACTGACTTACTCACAACCATGGGCACCCGAAGTACCGGCGGTGAAAACCTTCGACTGCGCCATCGCGGTTAACTGATCGTGGGTTGGCTGATTCTGGCGCTGATGGGCGCGGTGACCTTTCTGTACGGCCTGAGCGTGCATGCCGCGCTGCTGTGCTTGCTGGTCAAACCGTTGCCGGTGCTGGCCCTGCTCGGCTGGTTGCACGACGCGCCGCCCAGTGACTATCGGCGCTGGATCAGCCTGGGTTTGATTTTCTCCCTGATCGGCGACGTGTTGCTGGCATGGCCGGGGGATTTGTTCGTGTTTGGCCTTGGGGCGTTTTTGGTCGCGCATCTGGCGTATCTGAAGGCTTATTTGAGCGATTGCCGGCGTCTGGCGCTGTTGCCGTTGATCCTCGCGTTGAGCGTCGGCGCGGTACTGCTGGGGATTCTGATTTCCAATGGCTTGGGTCCGTTACTGGTCCCGGTAATCGTTTATGGCCTGGCCATCAGCGCGATGCTCTGGCGCGCCCTGGCCCGACTCGGCACCGACGTGCCCAAACGCTCGGCGCTGCTGGCGGCAGCGGGCGCGCTGGCGTTTGTGTTTTCTGACAGCGTGATTGGCATTAACCGTTTCGTATCACCATTTGCCGCCGCGCCATACGTGATCATTCTCAGCTATTGGCTGGGGCAGTGGGGTATCGCCGCATCAGCGTTTACCAGTAAAACAAATAACAATTAAACGAAAACCATTACAGAGAATCGCTTGCTTATTTCAAAAAGTGATAAAAACCTGTCAGATCTGACAGTAGTCGAGTTCTTTCCATCTACTTAATATTTAAGTGGCTTCACCCCACCACGAATATTATCCAAGGAAGAACATCATGAGTTTTTTTAAAAGCCAAAATGCTATTGCTGGTGTAGAACCCATTATTACCGTCAGCGCGAAAACTGTGGCCACAGTTTCCAATCGCGTAGATCTCGAGACCCAAATCGTTGAATTTGAGGCCGATCCGAGCAGCAGTTTGATCGCCTTGGTTAGTCGGGCTAATACTCAAGACTATTCGCACAGAAGTAAAAAAGGGCTAGTGCTTGTATTTGATAAAAACATAACGTCCGGCACCTATTCAGTCGCGGACGCCAACTTCCCTTTTGAAGCATACTACTTTGAAACGGGAACCATCCCGGGCTTCACTACATCTTTCGAATATAAACCCCAAAGTGGATCCTTTACCGTAGAGGCAATCGAAAATACCGGAGAAAAACTGCATTATCAGATCGGATTTGAGTTTAAAGGCGTAAACGAGAGAAATAAAGAACTCAAGATTTCCGGAAAATCTACTTATATCGTATTGATGGAGCCACGCTAAACCATCAATGGCCAAACCTCGTTTTCGGGGTTTGGCCATTCACTTACCAGTCAGCGCCTCATTTCTTTGCTCTGCTCCCTGACTTTCGCAAAATAGAACTCCCGCCACGCCTTCCCCACGCTTTATCAGACAACCCGCGCATCCCCCCGTCAATTTGGCTAAAATGCCAGCCTTTTCCACCCATGCCGCTGGAACCGCCGTGAGCAAAGAATCCGATCGTCTTTTCGCCCAGCCTTTGGCCCAGGTGCCTGACTTCGCCTTTAACGAGGACGTGGTGCGGGTGTTCCCGGACATGATCAAGCGCTCGGTGCCGGGTTATCCGACCATCGTGGAAAACCTCGGCGTGCTTGCCGCGCAGTTCGCCCAGCCCAACAGCGTGCTCTACGACCTGGGCTCGTCGTTGGGCGCAGTAACCCAGGCCCTGCGCCGTCACGTGCGCACCGACGGCTGCCGCGTCATCGCTGTGGATAACTCCGCAGCCATGGTCGAGCGTTGCCGTGAGTACCTCAACGGCCAGGACTCGATGTTCCAGGAGTTGCTGCCGGTGGAAGTGATCGAGGGCGATATCCTTGCCCTGGAATTCCAGCCAGCTTCGGTGGTGGCGCTGAACTTCACCCTGCAATTCATTGCCCCGGACCAGCGCACCGCGCTGCTCTCACGCATTCACCAATCGTTGTTGCCCGGTGGCGCGCTGATTCTCTCGGAGAAGCTGCGCTTCAACGACCCCGAAGAACACGCGCTGCTCACCGACCTGCATGTAGCCTTCAAACGCGCCAACGGCTACAGCGAACTGGAAATCGCCCAGAAGCGCAGCGCCATCGAAAACGTCATGAAGCCCGACAGCCTCGAAGAACACCGCGAACGCCTGCTGGCCGCCGGGTTCTCGAAAGTCGTGCCATGGTTCCAGTGTCTTAACTTTGCCTCGTTGATTGCCTTGCCATGATTGATCTGTCCCCCCTCGCCCGCCGCCTGGCCGGTACTCCGCTGGCCGAATGGGCCAACACTCTGCAAGCACAACTCGACAAGAAAATGGAAAAAGGTCACGGCGACCTGGAACGTTGGCAGAGCGCGCTGGACGCGCTGCCGAAGATTCAGCCGAGCGAAGTCGATTTGTTGAACGGCCTGAAACTGGACACCGATTGCGACGTTGAGACCCGCGCACAAATGCGCACCGCACTGATGGGTTTATCGCCCTGGCGCAAAGGCCCGTTCGACTTGTTCGGCGTGCATGTCGACACCGAATGGCGCTCGGACTGGAAATGGTCGCGAGTCGCGCCACATCTGGATTTGAAAGGCAAACGCATCCTCGATGTCGGTTGCGGCAACGGTTATTACATGTGGCGCATGCTCGGCGCCGGGGCCGACAGCGTGATTGGTGTTGACCCGAACTGGCTGTTCTTCTGCCAGTTCCAGGCCGTGCGGCGTTACCTGTCAGAGCCCAATGCCTGGCACTTGCCGTTTCCCTTTGAGGATCTCCCTCCCAACCTGGAAGGCTTCGACACCGTGTTTTCCATGGGCGTGTTCTACCACCGCCGCTCGCCGATCGAGCATTTGCTGGCGCTGAAGGATTGCCTGGTCAAGGGCGGTGAACTGGTGCTGGAAACGCTGGTGATCGAAGGCGATCAACAGCAGGTGCTGGTGCCGGAAGACCGTTATGCGCAGATGCGTAACGTGTGGTTCCTGCCATCGGTGCCGGCACTGGAACTGTGGCTGCGCCGCGCAGGCTTCAGCGATGTGCGTTGCGTGGATGTGAGCGTGACCACGGTCGAGGAACAACGCGGGACGGAGTGGATGAAGTATCAGTCGTTGAGCGATTTCCTTGATCCGCAGGATCACAGCAAAACCATCGAAGGGCTACCGGCGCCGATGCGCGCCGTCATCGTCGCCCGCAAGTAAAACACCGATCTCCCTCACCATGGAGATCAAAATGTGGGAGCGGGCTTGCTCGCGAATACGGACTAACATTCAACACAGATGTTGACTGACCCACCGCATTCGCGAGCAAGCCCGCTCCCACACTGGATTGGTGTTTTAGTCTGCTGGCTTGGCTCTTCTGGCCTTGAAAAAATCGCTCAACACCGCGCCACACTCCTCCGCCAACACCCCGCCCTCATACAACACCCGGTGATTCAAAAAGCCCTGGGTAAAAAACTGCCCCTGGCTCTGTACAATCCCGGCCTTGGGTTCCAGCGCGCCATACACCACTCGCGCAATCCGCGAGTGCACGATCAGCCCGGCGCACATGCTGCACGGCTCCAGGGTCACGTAGAGCGTACTGCCCGGCAGGCGATAGTTGCTGGCGGCCTGGGCCGCGGCGCGAATCGCGACCATCTCGGCGTGGGCGCTGGGGTCGTTGCCGCTGATCGGGCAATTGAAACCGCGCCCGATGATTTCACCGTCCTGCACCAGCACCGCGCCCACCGGCACTTCACCCAGCGCCGCGCCTTGAGCGGCCAGGGCCAGGGCTTCGCGCATGAAATCACGATCACGGCTGCGGTCGATAATCGCTGCGGGGCGAATCTGACGCATCACGCCACCTCGATGGCGGCCATCAGGCCGGTTTCCATGTGGTCGACCACATGGCAATGGAACATCCAGACCCCAGGGTTATCCGCCACCAACGCCACTTGCGCACGCTCGTTCTTGCCCAACAGGTAGGTGTCGGTGAAGTACGGGATGACCTTGTGCCGGTTCGAGGCAATGACCTTGAAGCTCATGCCATGCAGGTGGATCGGATGTTGATACTGAGTCATGTTCTTCAATTCAAAAATATAGCTTTTGCCCTTTTCGAGCTTGGCAATCGGTCGATCGGCACAGGTCTTGTCGGTGATGTCCCAAGCCTTGCCGTTGATCTGCCACAGGCTGGGCGGCTTGCCATTGTCGACGTTGACCGACACCGAGCCCACCCATTCAAAATTGAAGTTGAGTTTCTCGGCATTGGCCAGGTCCGGCTCGGCCACCGGGTTGGCGGGCAGCGCCGGCGGCCACGCAGTCGGCGCGTCGGTATTGGCCACTGAGCGAAAGGTGCCCAGGCGTACCGGGCCGTTGCGCAGGGACAATTCTTCACCGGCCGGCGGTGCCTTGATCGCCAGGCAAATGCGCATGCCAGGCCCCAGCCAGTATTCCTTGCCCAATGGGCGTGGTTCGATGGGATTGCCATCCAGCGCATAGATCTGCGCTTCGACGCCGGGGATGTTGAGGCGGTACGTCAGCGTATTGTCGAGGTTGAGCAACCGTACGCGAGTGATCTGCCCGGCAGGCAAGTCGATCACCGCTTGCGAGACGCCATTGATGGTCGACAAGCCCCCCGCCGTGCCGCCACGGGCCGCTTCGCGAGGAATGCTGAACGCGACGAAAGCGCCCTCTTCATCGACGTGCCAGCTCTTGAGGCTCAAGGTCTTTTCGTATTTGAAACCGGTGGGCTCGCGCTCTTCAATGATCAGCGGGCCGACCAATCCGCGACCGAGTTCTTCGCTGCTGTTCACGTGCGGGTGATACCAGTAGCTACCGGCGTCGGGCACGCGGAATTTGTAGTCGAAGTACTCGCCCGGCAGCACCGGCAATTGCGAGACGTACGGCACGCCGTCCATTTCCAGCGGCAGGCGGATGCCGTGCCAGTGGATGGTGGTGGCGACTGGCAAATGGTTGATGAAGCGCACCCGCAACCATTCGCCCTGACGAACACGCAACTCGGTGCCCGGCGCCGACGGGCCAAACGCCCAGGCCGGGGTCTTGTGCCCGGCCACCAGTTCGACGTCCAGTGGTGCGGCGATCAGCTCGTAGTCATGGCCGGCGTCTGCATCGGCCATTTTGCCCAGCCAGTAACGCGACGCGCCACCAGCCCCCACGCCAACCACCACAAGACCGGCCAGACCACCGAGTATTTGTCGACGGGTAAAGGACATGAACTCAACTACCTCACGTATCAGCCACAGGCGCGGAGCCTGCAAAAGGCGAATACGATACACCTGCGGTTGAGAAACAGTAAGGGCAGCGCGGCGGATGGTCACAGCCGGTGGTGAACCCTTTAAAAGATCGCAGCCTTCGGCAGCTCACATTTGATCGGCGTACACCCTGTAGGAGCTGCCGAAGGCTGCGATCTTCTGGGGCTCGCGCGATGTGCCTGATGCAATGCGATTACAGAATTTAGGGCCGCTTCGCTGAACGTGACTTAGTCGCCGCCAATCAGCGAATCGCCCTACATCCATTTCCACCTTTCCCGACTTCTTTCCTGCTCGATCCCCCGCAAAGTCCCCGCGCCTTATTTTCTGCGCCAGGTAAGGCCTGTTATCTCTGAGGCAGATAGATTTTATGACCGCTTCGCGCTCAATCGCGGGCAAGCCTCGCTCCTACAGGATTAAAGTCGTTCTCATATTTAGCGGTCTGCCTCGATTCCGTAGGAGCGAGGCTTGCCCGCGAAGGCAGTCTTACAGGACGGTGAAATTTCTGGGCAAGGTCATCGGAAGTTTCCTTCAACTCGTAGCGGTTTCCATGAACTGGTGTGAAATGCGTTCCATCGATAGTCTCTGGTGGTCACTGAAAATTCAGTGGCAGGGTGTAGGAACCCTTCAAGACTAGAGAGGACGCTTTGGCGTCGACACCTGAATTGCGGCCATCAACATGTGTCCGTAAGATCAGTTGCGGCGGCTGTGCGCGGGCACGCTTCGGTGTGGTCGAGTTCTCTGGTCTCGATATTCCTACCCCGCGTATAGCTGCCACCCAAGCCTGTAGGAAGGCCGATGGTAGCTCCACTTCTACCAGAGGTTTAAAAATGAAAAGTCTTCACCCCGATCCACCCTACGAAAACCCAATTCCCCACCCCGACAACCGCTTCATGGCACTCACCGGCAACTGCACCGACATGCCGACCCTATTCGTCGATACCCACGCGCCGCTCGATGTTTTGTATGACGCTGCCGGCTATCGAATTCGTGCCGTCACTCAGGTGCTTGAGAACATGTCGATGCGCGGTTCAGTCGAGTGCGAATCCTTCATTCTCAGCGACTTTGCCTTGCTTTGCGCCATTCCGTTGCGCGATGGCTGTGATGTGCTGGATGTGATTGGGCGGCGGTTGCGGGCTCGGCCTTCGGAGTAGCGTCGCGCGGCTTTTTGTGGCGAGGGGGCTTGCCCCCGTTGGGTTGCGCAGCAGCCCCAAAACCAGCAATCCGGTTTTGTCAGACATACCGCGGTGTTTGGTTTGGCGACTGCTGCGCAGTCGAACGGGGGCGAGCCCCCTCGCCACAAGGGCAAGATCAAAAGATCGCAGCCTTCGGCAGCTCCTACGGGGGCTGCGTCGGAAGAGGGGCCGCGTTGCGACCCAGCGGGGCGATGCGGCGGTCCGACAAGCCCCCTCACCACAAAGGTCCGGTTATGGCTGCAGACCGGCGATCAGATGAACCACTCCATCCTCCAGCATCATCACCCCCGGCACCCCTGCCACCGTCAAAGCCTGCCGGTCCATCCGCGCCACATCCCGCAATTCCACCCGCACACGGGTCAGCGCCACTGGCTGTTGCGATTTGAGATTATCCATTCCGCCAAGCGCGGCGACGATATTCGCGGCCAAACCGCCAACCGGCTGAGCCTCCACTTTCGGCTCATCCACTACCAGGTCCGGCGTCAACGCTTTCCAGAACGCCCGCTGCATTTTCTCGAACATGCTCAGTTCTCCAGAATCAGTGAAGTATCGACCGTCGCCTCATGGTGCAGCCGCAATGCCTCGCGCACTTGCTCGGCACTCTCCAGCCCCAGCACTTGCTGGGCGATGGCTTGGCAGTCCAGCAGGTCCACTTCGCGAACCGCCGCTTTGATCGCTGGAATCAACGGCACGCTCACCGACAACTCATCCACCCCAAGCCCCAGCAACAGCGGCACCGCCAGTTTTTCCGAAGCCAGGGCGCCGCACACCCCGACCCATTTGCCATGGGCATGGGCGGCTTTCACGGTGGTGGCGATCAAGCGCAATACCGAGGGATGAAAACTGTCAGCCTGACTGGCCAGCCGTGGGTGATCACGGTCCATGGCCAGGGTGTACTGGGTCAGGTCGTTGGTGCCGATGGAGAAGAAATCCACTTCGGACGCAAACAGGTCAGCCATCAGCGCCGCAGCGGGTACTTCGATCATGATCCCCAGTTTCGGCAGTTCAGTCAGGCCCAATGCCAACGCCTCTTCTTCCAGCAGTTGGCGAGCCAGCCGCAGTTCCGACAATTGCGTGACCATCGGCAGCATGATGTGCAGGCGAGCCAGCCCGGCGCTGCTCAGGATCGCCTTGAACTGATCACGCAACAGTTGCGGACGCTCCAGGCACAAACGAATCCCGCGCATGCCCAGGAACGGGTTGGTTTCGCGCTCCATCGGCACATAGGCCAAGGGTTTGTCACCGCCGACATCCAGGGTGCGCACTACCAGGTTACGCGCTGGCCCCAATGCGCGGGCAATGGCGCTGTAGATGGATGCCTGTTCGTCATGGCTTGGCGCGTGGTTGCGATCCAGATAAAGAAACTCCGAACGCAATAGACCGACGCCCTCGCCCCCCAGCGCCATGGCCTGTTCGGCTTCGGCCAGGGACGCGATATTGGCGGTGATTTCAACATGATGCCCATCTCGGGTACAGGCGGCCAGTCCTGCATTTTCCAGCTCGTATTGTTGGCGTTTCTTTTGCAGCTGACGATTGGCTTGCAACTGCTCAATGGCAGCCAGCTCGGGATCGAGCTGCAGTTCGCCCTTGTCGGCATCGAGCAACACCCGGGTGCCATTGATCAGTGTCAGCACCTGAACCGGCAAGCCGCAGATCGCCGGCAAACCGAAGGCCCGCGCGAGAATCGCCACGTGGCTGGTGGCGCCACCACCGACCGTGGCGAACCCGAGCACCTTGCGCGTATCCAGGCCAGCCGTTTGGGAGGGCGTCAGTTGCTCGGCAATCAGAATCGCCCCGTCCGGCAACTCCATTGCACGATCTTCTACGCCGAGAATCAGCTTGAGTACCCGTTGACCGACGTCGGCCAAATCCGCTGCCCGTTCGGCCAGCAAGGCATTGCCCAGTTTTTTGAACAAGGTGGCCGTCGACTCGGTGGCCGCACGCCAGGCGAAACCGGCGCTTTTGCCTGCATCGATCAGTGCCAGTGCCTGATCCAGCAGGCCAGGGTCTTCGAGCAGTTCCTGATGAGCCTTGAAGATGTCTGCCTGGGCGTCACCCGTGGCCTTGTCTCGCAACTGCTGCAAGGCCAGAACCGCCTTGGCCAGCGCTCGGGACAGGTGTTCGCGCTCAACCTGAGGGCTGACGCCTGACTCGCTCACCTCCAGGGTCTGCTCGGCAATCTGCACCACCTGGCCAAACGCCGACCCCGGCGATGCACAGACGCCGCGCAGCACCGTTAGCGATGAGGCCTGCGCGGCAACTGTCTCAACCTCTGCCATCACCGTCACGGCTTCTCCACAACCGGCGGCCAACAACTCGGCCAGCGTCTTGATCGCCACTTCGGCATCCGCGCCCGCCGCGCTGACCTGCAGGACGTCACCATGGGCGGTCTGCAACGCCATGATCGCCACCAGGGATTTGGCGTTCGCGCTGTCCTGCTGTTTATGCAGGCAAATGCTCGCCGCAAAGCCTTTCGCTGCCTGGGCAAACACTGCTGCGGGGCGAGCATGCAAACCGTTGGTGTTGGGCAGCGTCACCGGTTTGGAAAACAGCGCTTCGCCCTCCTGCGCAATCCCCTCATCGGCCGCCACTTCGGATGGACGCAGCCTCAGCAGCGGCTGACCACTTTCCACCACACCCGTTTCGGGCGCCAGCCAGGTGAACGGCTCACCGCTGACCACCAGCATCAAGGTCAACAAACTGCGGGCGTTCAAGGCGATGTAATCGGCATCGAACTCGATCAGTGCCTGCCCCACTATTACCCGCTGACCTTCCTCCACCAATCGGGTGAAACCCTTGCCGGCCAGGTTCACGGTATCGAGGCCGATGTGCATCAGCACCTGCACGCCATTGTCGTCGGTGATGCTGACGGCATGCCCACTGACCTGCACATTGCTGATCACGCCGGCCAGCGGTGCGCACAAGGTTTGCGAAGTCGGATCGATGCACAGACCGTCGCCGATCACGCGACTGGAAAACACCTGATCGGGCACCTGATCCAGCGGCATCAGCACGCCGGACAAGGGTGCCAGCAGTTGCAATTGTTGGGGTGTGGCCATGACGTCACCTGCTGTTTTGTTCTTTGAAGTGCTGATGGAGCGCGAGGCTCCGACAGCATCGCTTATTTCCACCAATACTCGACCTGCAATCCGACGTTCGAACCGTGTCGCGCCGTGCCGAAGGCGCCGGTGTCGGACAACGCCGAACCCGCCGCCAGTTCATTGGCCGCCCGTTTGGCCGCCTCGTTCCAGCTGGCATAGGTGTAATACAGACGCACCTCGGGGCGCGCCCAGAAATCCGGGCCCTTGGGCGACCACGTCGGGGCGAAGGTGAACTTGCTCAGCTTGCGCGTCCCACCCGTGGCTTCAACCTGATCGTGACCCAACTCGGTCACCAGTTTGAACTGCTCGGTGATCGCATAGGCCGGGCGAATCCCAAGGGAAATCCAGTTCTGGTCGGCGCCGTCCGGGCGAATGTCTTTCTGGTAGACCGCTTCGACCTGCCCGCCGAAACGTGGCGTCACTTGCCAGTCGAAGAACTCCACCACCCGGTAGCTTTTGCTGCTGTCGTCCAGCCTCACGTTACCGGTATAGCCCAACCCGGTGCCGGAGCCTTCGCCGTACTGAAAGGCCAGTTTATTCTTGCCACCCAGAAAGCCCTTCTGCACATGCTGGGTGGTAATTGCCCAACCGCGGTGAGCGTCGCGGCTGTCGGGTTTGTCGATGTAACTCAGGCCGAATTCCAGCTCACCGCCGGGATTGGTATCGAAGCCGGCGACGTTGAAATCGTGACGGTTGATGTAGTCCTTCTGGTACAGGTTGTCCTTGCGCGAGAAGGCGTAGCTGTACTTCAGATCACCGATCAGCACATCTTCGATACCGCCGCCGGTGGCGCTCTGGTTCCAGTAGTAGAAGTCGGAAATATGGATATCGTTCCGTTTGTAGTAACGCCGACCGGCCCACAGTGAACCGCCATTGAGGCTGGGCATGTTCGACCATTGCGCATACAACTGCGGCATGCGCACCGAGCCGTTGTCGCCGTTGAACGTCAGGCTGCGGTCGTACTGGTTATACAGCGAGGCCATGCCGTCGACACTGAGCACCGAGCCGTCGTCCAGCGTGAACAGATCCTGACGCAACTCCAGCTCCGCATACTGTTCGCATTCGTTGCCGAGGCGGTATTTCGACTGCGCACCCGGCAATTGAAAACATGACTGCGAACTGCTGTTGACCGAGGTGCCGACACCGCTACGCACATAGCCGGCGAAGTCCAGCGCTTGGGCCGACAACGGTAACGCCAGGCACGCGCTCGCGACTGCAAGACTGCGATTTATTGTTGTTTTCAAGAACCACCTCATTATTTTTATTGTGCGAAGCAGCAAAATCAGCGCGCAAAACTCCCCCGCGCAGTGTTCTGCGTGTTTTTTTAATTAGTGTTTTTTAGTGGTCAGTCAGGCGCAGAACGAACGACTCATAGGGCCGTAGAAACACCTGCCGATTGCGCGGCGGGCAGTCCGGGTAGTTGCTGATGACCAGAGATTGCACCATCGATTCGTTGATCACTTCTGGCGGCAGCTCGACTTCGCATGGCGTGCCATAGAAGTTATTCAGCACCAGCAAACGTTCGCCCTGGCCTTCACGCACGTACGCCCAGACTTGTGTGTGCTCAGGCAATAACTGCCGATACACGCCGTCGGACATCAACGTTTCACTGCGACGCAGCGCAATCAACTGTCGATAGTGATGCAGCACCGAATCCGGATCGTCGAGTTGGTGGGCGACGTTAATTTGCGCCACGTTGGCCGGCACGCCGATCCAGGGTTCGACCGTGCTGAAACCGGCATTTGGCTCGGGGCTCCAGTGCATCGGCGTGCGGCCATTGTCCCGGGACTTCTGCATGATCGCCGCCATGTTGTCGACGTCGCTGCTACCTGCCTCGCGCTTGAGCCGGAAGATGTTCAGGGTTTCGACGTCGCGGTACTGATCAATGTGATCGAACCCCGGATTGGTCATACCCAGTTCTTCGCCCTGATACACAAACGGCGTGCCCTGAAGGAAATGCAGGGCCGTGCCGAGCATCTTCGCCGACACCACCCGATGTTCACCGTCATGGCCAAAACGCGAGACCACCCGCGGCTGGTCGTGGTTACACCAGAACAGCGCGTTCCAGCCGCCGCCGGCCTGCATGCCGGTCTGCCAGTCGGAGAGAATGCGCTTGAGTGCGAGGAAGTCGAAATCGGCGCGAACCCACTTCTGCAGGTTCGGGTAATCAACTTTCAAGTGATGGAAATTGAAAGTCATCGACAGCTCTTTCGACTCCGGCCGCGAATAGCGAATGCAGTGTTCCAGACTGGTGGACGACATCTCGCCGACGTTGATCAGGTCATGGCCTTCGAACACTTCGCGGTGCATCTGTTGCAGGTATTCGTGGACGTTCGGGCCGTCGGTGTAGAAGCGCCGACCGTCGCTGTTGTCCTCGGGGAAGTCCGCCGGTTTGGAGATCAGGTTGATCACGTCCAGACGGAAACCGCCCACGCCTTTGTCGCGCCAGAAACGCATCATCTTGAACACTTCGGCACGCACCTGGGGGTTGTCCCAGTTCAGGTCGGCCTGCGTGTGGTCGAACAGGTGCAGGTAGTACTGACCGGTCTGGGCCTCGTACTCCCAGGCCGAACCGCCGAACTTGGATTCCCAATTGTTCGGCTGGTCGCGCCAGATGTAGAAATCGCGGTAAGGGTTATCGAGGCTGCTGCGGGCCTGCTGAAACCAGGTGTGTTCGATCGAGGTGTGATTGACCACGATGTCGAGCATCAATTTGATCCCGCGCTTGCCGGCCTCGGCGATCAGCAACTCGCAGTCGGCCATGGTCCCGTAGCTTGGATCGATGGCGTAGTAGTCGCTGATGTCATAACCGTTGTCGCGCTGGGGCGAACGCAGGAACGGCGTGATCCACAGGCAATCGACACCCAACCAGTGCAGGTAATCGAGCTTGGCCACGACGCCGAGCAAATCACCCGTGGGGTTGCCGGCGTGGCTGTGAAAACTCTTCGGGTAGATCTGGTAGATCACCGAACGTTGCCAGTCTTGCATGGCGGGATTCCTTCAGTAAGTTTTGTACTGGCCTTGGGGGCCTCTTCGCGGGCAAGCCTCGCTCCTACAGGGTTTTGCATTCCAATGTAGGAGCGAGGCTTGCCCGCGAATGGATCTATCAGACAACCCGATATCCAGGCCGGACAATCCTCATGCTCAACCCGCAGGTCAGAACAAACGGCACGACCATGGCAATCACCATCCCGACCACGAACATCGGAATGAACTGGGGGATGATCGAGATGAAACCGGGCAACCCGCCAACGCCGATCGCCGAAGCCTGGACCTTGTTCAGCGACAGGAAAATGCTGCCCAGCGCCGAGCCGATCAGGGCCGCATAGAACGGAAATTTGTAGCGCAGGTTGACCCCGAACATGGCCGGCTCGGTGATGCCGAAGTAAGCGGAAATCGCTGAAGTCGAGGCCATGCTTTTGTCCCGCACACTGCGGGTCATATAGAACACCGCCAGTGCCGCGCTGCCCTGGGCGAGGTTGGACATGACGATCATCGGCCAGATGAAGGTGCCCCCCTGGGTCGAGATCAGTTGCAAATCGACCGCGAGAAACATGTGGTGCATGCCGGTGATCACCAGCGGTGCGTAGAGCAGGCCGAAAATCGCGCCGCCAACCATGGGCGCCAGGTCGAACAGGGTCACCACGCCTTCGGTGATGAGAATCCCCAGATGGCGGGTCACCGGACCAATCACTGCCAGCGCCAGCACACCGGTGACGACAATGGTGGTGATCGGCACTACCAGCAATTGCACCGCATTAGGCACCCGCGCCCGCAGCCACTTTTCGATGACGCTCATCACATAGGCCGCCATCAGGATCGGCAGGATTTGCCCCTGATAACCGACCTTCTCGATCTGAAACATACCAAGGATGTCGAAGTACGGCAGGCTCTGCCCCTCAAGCCCAGCCACCGCTTTGCCGTAGTTCCAGGCATTGAGCAGATCCGGGTGCACCAGCATCAGGCCGAGCACGATGCCAAGGATTTCGCTGCCGCCAAAGCGCTTGGCCGCCGACCAGCCCACCAACGCAGGGAGAAACACGAACGAGGTGTTGGCCATCAGGTTGATCAGGCTCCAAAGCCCGTCAAGCTTGGGGTAGGCGTCCAGCAGGGTCTTGCCCTCGATGAACATGCCCTTGGCGCCAATCAGGTTGTTGATGCCCATCAGCAGGCCGGCAATGATCAGCGCCGGAAGGATCGGCATGAACACGTCGGAAAACACCCGCACCAATCGCTGCATGGGGTGGATCTTGTCGGCGCTTTTCTGTTTGACGTCGGCGATGGTCGAGGCGGCGAGGCCGGTTTGCCGGCGTAGCTCGGCGTAGACCTTTTCCACTTCGCCGGGGCCGATGACCACCTGGAACAGGCCACCGGTAAAGAACGAACCTTTGACCAGATCGATCTGGTTCAGCGTGGCGCTATTGACCAGGCTCGGGTCCTTGAGGGCCAGGCGCAGCCGTGTGACGCAATGCGCGGCCTGCTCGAGGTTATCGCTGCCACCGAGGCTGTGCAGCAGCTCAGTGACGATATTCGGATAGTCGTGGCTCATGCTTGTTCTTCCACTGTAGTTTTTTGTTATTGGCAGCACGCCGAAGCGAAAAGTACTCGTCTGTACGAGTTATTGCAACAACTCGTACAGACGAGTTTGGTTTTGTTTATCCTGAACCCGACAAGCGGCGATATTTCCTACCTCAAAAGTCAAAGAAACCTAAACCCGCATGGACAAACCCCTACCCTGCCCTTAAGGTTCAAAACCTTGAGCACAGCGCGGCACAGAGCCATCCCCATGAGTAAATACAACCAGATCTACAGCGATCTGCTTGCCAGCATCACGACCGAACGTCTGGAACGCGGCGCCCGATTGCCGTCCGAAACCGAACTGATGGACAGCTATCAGGCCAGCCGCGGCACCGTGCGCAAGGCCATCGAGCAATTGCAGGAGCGCGGCTTTGCCCAGAAAGTCCACGGCAAAGGCACCTTCGTGCTGTCGACCAACCCGATCGAATTCCAGCTCGGCGGTATCGTCAGCTTCCAGGAAACCTACCCTCGACTGGGCAATGACGTCAGCACCGAGGTGGTCGAATTCACCCAGATCCCCCTCGAAGGCCCACTGCTCGAACACATCAAGGCCGAAGAAGGCAGCCTGATCACGCGGATCAAACGCGTGCGGCGGATTGATGGCAAACGGGTGATCCTCGACATCAACCATTTCGTCAGCGACGTGATTCCCGGCTTGTCCCGCGACATCGCCGAGCATTCGATCTACGCCTTCATCGAGCAGACCCTGCAACTGCAAATCGCCTACGCCCAGCGCACCATCGAAGCGGTGCCCCGTAGCAAAGATGACCAGCAACACCTGGATCTCGACGGTCAGAGCCATGTGATCGTGGTCAGTAACCAGACGTTTTTGCAGGATGGCCGGCAATTCGAGTACACCGAGTCGCGGCATACGCTGGATAAGTTCTACTTCTCAGACGTCGCCCGGCGCTGAAACGCAAAAGGCCCCGTGAACTCGCGTTCACGGGGCCTTTCAGGTGTCAGGGACGATCAGTTACAGTCGAGATTGCTCGAAATTTCCCGCCTGCTCCTGCCTGCCATTGTGCCCTTTGCAGTAGGCGTGAAATGCCGTATCCGCGCAAGGAGGTAATGCATCGAGCTGACGCAAAACATTTTGGGCTATCTCCTTGTCCTTCGACGTTGCATGATCGACGCGGGCAGTGGCCACAGAATGGAAATAGCGGAAGGTCGACTTGTCCTTCATGTCCGTCGGCGTGACAAGCATCCGAGCGGGGGCATCTCCCCTATTAATCCCTGTCAGCTTGCCGGATTGCGTGCCATGACGATCCACGCCGCGCCGTCGATCATCACCGACCGCTCGCCGGGGAAGCCCGCGAAGGCGGCACGAACCGCGGCCCAGGCACGGGCGCGGATGTCGTCGGGCTGATCCGCGAGCACAAGCGACAGCGGGCCGCCCTCGAACGCCATCTTCACCGCGTCGTCGATCGCCGCGTCCCGCGTCCCGCCCTCGCCGAACGGGATAGAAGCATCGAAGGGCGCGATAGCGATATCGGTGAAGCCGGCCGCTGTCAGGATGCGTGCCACGCGCCCCCGATCGCCGAACGAGAATGGGCCGGGTGCTTCGGGATCGGGCGGTGCGGTCGGCGGGACGATGCCCTTGATCGCGCCCATCGGCAGGCGCACCCAATCGTTCTCGGCCACGCCGCGCCAGCAGACGAAAGCGACCCGCCCGCCCGGCCGGAGCGCGCGTCGCATATGGGCGAACGCCCCTGTCGGATCGTCGAAGAACATCACTCCGAAACGCGAGAACAGGATGTCGAACGCGCCCTCGGGCAGCTCGGCGCTGCTGGCGTCGGCTACCCGGAACCGGGCCGGCGTGTCCTGTGGCGCAAGCGCGCACGCTCGGCCGATCAGCGGTTCGGATATGTCCACGCCCAGCACATGGCCGCCCGCGCCGACGCGGGCGGCCAGAGCCAGACTCGACGCCCCCGCGCCGCAGCCGACGTCCAGCACGCGCTCACCCGTCGTGGGCGCGGCGGCTTCGATCGCGGCCTGGCCGAACACCGCAAACATGGCGTCGAGCCGGGCCTGGTTGGCGACCCAGTACTCTCCGCTTTGGCCATTCCAGTCGGCGACCTGATAGGCATTTTGCTCTGTCATGACATCTCCTCGTTTTGATTCGTTCTAAACCCGCCTCCAGCAGCGATAAGGCACCAGACCGAGATCGCTGCCGCCTGGCGCCGGACCTCGAAGGACAACCGCTCCTACCATTCCGTCAAATTCGACGATCCGTCCTTCACCGCGCCGATCTACGCCAACCTCTTCGAAAGCGACGACGCAACCGGAGAAGGGAATCTGTGCTCTCAAACCAGCATCGATTGCTGAGCGGAGATACCCGCCGTCGCGCCGTGCGATGTTGCCAGGGTGACCGAGGCCATGAGGGGGTTTGCTAGGTCGCCCGCGGCGTAGACGCCGGGCATGCTGGTTTCGCGGCGCTCGTCGACCTTGAGGGCGATGCCCAGGGGCGTATCGACCGTGGCGAGGCCCAGCGATTCATGCAGGCGTGCGGACGGCTTGTTGCGCGGATGCGCGAACAGGATGTCGACCGCGACAGGGGGGCCGGCGTCGAGCCTGACGGTGGCGTTATGGCTCTCGTCATGGTCGATTTCGGTGATCCGGCCATCGACGACAGGGATTCCGCGGCGCGCCAGATCGACCCGGATGTCGGGTGGAATGTCGTGACCATTGGCGAAGACCGTCAATGTGTCGGTCCAGTCGTGGTACAGCCTGACGTAGTTGTGCGACGGCGGGCCGGACCAGACGAGGCCCCAATGCCGGCCGGCAACTTCAAAGCCGTCGCAATAGGGGCAAGGCACGATGGAGGTGCCCCAGCCTTCGGCAAAGCCGGGAAGTTCAGGCATCTGGTCGGCGACGCCATAGCTCAGGATCAGGCGGCGCGCCCTGAGGCTTTCGCCATCGCCAGTGAGGACGGAGAAATCGTCGATGGCGCCGGAGAGGCTCTCGGCCCGGGCAGTGACCAGCCTGACCGTGGGATAGCGCGCCAGCTGCTGCCGCGCCTCGGCCAGGATCTCCAGCGGTGGCTTGTGGTCGTGGCCGAGCAGGCCATGCGAGTGGTCGGCGAAGCGATTGCGCGGCAGGCCGGTATCGAGAACGGTGACCTTTCGGCGGGCACGGCCGAGCTGCAGGGCTGCGGCAAGACCGGCAAAGCTGCCGCCGATGATGATGACGTCATTCATGGTGATAGGCTCCGTGTTATGGATGAAGGGAGATTGGCTTGCACTTTTAAGATACTTTGAAGTACCCTAATTCAAGCATTAGAATACTGTCAAGTACTGGAATTTTTATGACCGAAAACAACCAGGCCCGGCGCGGCCGCCCCGCCAACGAGGCGCTTGGCCAAACGATAGTCGACGCCGCGTGCGAACTTTTTGTGGAATTGGGTTTTCAAGCGACGACCATGGACAAGGTCGCCCAGCGGGCGAAGATATCCAAGCTAAGCATCTATAGGCACTTCGAGAACAAGGAGGCGCTGTTCAGCGCGGCCATCGCGGCCCACTGCCAGCAGTTTGCACCACAGGCCCTTTTTGAAGGCTTCGACGGTTCGGCCGAAGATCAGCTCATGGCGGTGGGATCAACCCTGCTTCGCACGCTGTTGAGCCCGGACGTCCGTAGTGTCGAAGCCATGATCATGGCCGACAAGACGAATCAAAAGTCGTTAAGCAAGCGCCAATACGAAGCTGGCCCCGCCTATGTCATCGCCCAAATCGAGGCCCTGTTGCGTCAGTTGCACGCGAAGGCGGTTCTGAACGTGCCCGATCCTCTCCAGTCCGCCCGCTTGTTTGCCGCACTTTTCAAAGGATCCGATCTCCTGATTATCGCGCGCTTCGATGAGGCGAGAGCAGAGGACGACAACGAAATCGAATCCTATTGCCGGTCGGCCGTCGCCATGTTCATCGCCGCGCACGGTGGCAACGACCACGCGGGCGGATAAGCATTTGGAACGAGTGGCTTCGCCGCAGCAGGCACAGGCGGTGTTTGCACCTGAGCAAGGGATAACGCCGTTCGATACGGATTTGATTCGATCACAGTTTCTCTAACACCTACGCCAGCCTTTGCGATCTATTGAGAACAACGGCTCTTGCTTCGGTGCTTTCCAACCAAAAACAAAAATCCAGTCAGCATGACTGAGTGGCTGTTCGCTCCAGAGCACTATGAAAAACTCAAAAAAAAACGCCTGGTACATAAGCACCAGGCGTTTTTTGTTTCAGCCGATCGGCCCTGAGGCCGGGGGCATCACTCCCACTCAATCGTCGCCGGCGGCTTGCTCGACACGTCGTAAGTGACGCGGGAGATGCCTTCGATTTCATTGATGATCCGGCCGGAAACAGTTTCCAGCAGTTCGTAAGGCAGATGCGCCCAACGTGCGGTCATGAAGTCGATGGTTTCCACGGCACGCAGGGCCACGACCCAGGCGTAACGACGGCCATCGCCCACCACGCCCACCGATTTCACCGGCTGGAACACCACGAATGCCTGGCTGACCTTGTGGTACCAGTCAGCTTTGCGCAGTTCTTCGATGAAGATGTGGTCGGCGCGACGCAGCAGGTCGGCGTATTCCTTCTTCACTTCACCGAGGATCCGCACACCCAGGCCCGGGCCCGGGAACGGGTGACGGTAGACCATGTCGTACGGCAGGCCCAGTTCCAGGCCCAGACGACGGACTTCGTCCTTGAACAGCTCGCGCAGGGGTTCAACCAGCTTGAGGTTCATTTCTTCCGGCAGGCCGCCCACGTTGTGGTGCGACTTGATCACGTGAGCCTTGCCGCTTTTGGCGCCAGCCGACTCGATCACGTCCGGGTAAATGGTGCCTTGGGCGAGGTACTTGATGTTATCCAGTTTGTTGGACTGGGCATCAAACACGTCGATGAAGGTACGGCCGATGATCTTGCGCTTCTTCTCTGGGTCGCTTTCGCCTGCCAGATTGTCGAGGAACTGGTCTTCAGCGTTGGCGCGAATCACCTTGACGCCCATGTTCTCGGCGAACATGGCCATCACTTGCTCGCCTTCGTGCAGGCGCAGCAGGCCGTTGTCGACGAAGACGCAGGTCAATTGGTCGCCGATAGCCTTGTGCAGCAGCGCGGCAACCACCGAGGAGTCAACGCCGCCGGACAGGCCGAGCAATACGTTGTCGGTGCCAACCTGGGCGCGGACCTGGGCGATAGCATCTTCAGCAATCTTCGAAGGTGTCCACAGGG
This sequence comes from Pseudomonas sp. NPDC086112, assembly GCF_044746425.1. Taxonomy (NCBI): domain Bacteria; kingdom Pseudomonadati; phylum Pseudomonadota; class Gammaproteobacteria; order Pseudomonadales; family Pseudomonadaceae; genus Pseudomonas; species Pseudomonas sp. NPDC086112. The sequence continues at coordinate 119,105 of NZ_JBIVCD010000013.1, forward strand.
CTTCGCAGCCGCAGATGTCGAGGATGAAGCGCGAGAGGATGCGACCGCCCTGCTTGGTGTGGGTCACTTCCGGGTGGAATTGCACGCCGTAGTAGCCGCGAGCATCGTTGAACATGCCGGCAATCGGGCAGCTCGGGGTGCTGGCCAGGATGTGGAAGTCTTCCGGCATCTTGGTGACCTTGTCACCGTGGCTCATCCACACGTCGAGGCCGAACAGGCCATCGGCGTCGATATGGTCTTCGATGCCATCGAGCAGACGGCTCTTGCCGACCACGTCAACGCGGGCATAACCGAACTCACGCAGCTCGGAACCTTCGACCTTGCCACCCAGCTGTTCAGCCATGGTTTGCATGCCGTAGCAGATACCGAAGACCGGTACGCCCAGGTCAAACACCGCTTGCGGGCAGCGCGGGCTGTCGGCTACGTGCACGGACTCGGGGCCGCCGGCGAGAATGACGCCTTTTGGAGCGAATTCGCGAATCGCTTCGTCGTCCATGTCGAACGGATGCAGTTCGCAGTACACGCCGATTTCACGCACGCGGCGGGCAATCAGCTGGGTGTACTGGGAACCGAAGTCGAGGATCAGGATGCGGTGGGCGTGAATGTCGAGGGCCATGTGGTCAGTCTCGTCTATGCAGTTCGGTGAAGAGAATCAGAAACAACTCGGGGCTGAAAACAGCCCCGGTTACTTAACTTATTGCTGGAAGCCTCAACCTACGCGGTAGTTTGGCGCTTCTTTAGTGATTTGCACGTCGTGAACGTGGGACTCGGCCATGCCAGCGCCGGTGATCCGCACGAACTCAGGCTTGGTGCGCATTTCTTCGATATCGGCGCTACCGGTGTAGCCCATGGAAGAACGCAGGCCGCCCATCAGTTGATGGATGATGGCGCTCAGGGTGCCCTTGTACGGAACACGCCCTTCGATGCCTTCCGGAACCAGTTTCTCGGCACCTGCCGAGGAGTCCTGGAAGTAACGGTCGGAGGAACCTTGAGCCTGGGACATGGCGCCCAGCGAACCCATGCCGCGGTAAGCCTTGTACGAACGGCCCTGGAACAGTTCGATCTCGCCTGGCGCTTCTTCGGGACCGGCGAACATCGAGCCCATCATCACGCAGGAAGCACCGGCAACGATGGCCTTGGACAGGTCACCGGAGAACCGGATGCCGCCGTCGGCGATCAACGGAACGCCAGTGCCTTCGAGGGCAGCGGCGACGTTGGCGAGGGCACTGATTTGCGGGACGCCGACACCGGCGACGATACGGGTGGTGCAGATCGAGCCAGGACCGATACCGACCTTGACTGCGTCAGCGCCGGCTTCGGCCAGGGCCTTGGCGGCAGCGCCGGTGGCGATGTTGCCGCCGATGACCTGCACTTCAGGGAAGTTCTGCTTGACCCAGCGAACACGGTCGATCACGCCCTTGGAGTGACCGTGAGCAGTGTCGACCACTACCACGTCAACGCCAGCGTGAACCAGGGCAGCTACGCGGTCACCGGTGTCTTTACCGGTACCGACTGCAGCGCCAACGCGCAGACGACCCTGATCGTCCTTGCTGGCCAGCGGGTAAGCCTTGGCTTTTTCGATGTCGTTGACGGTCATCATGCCTTTGAGGGCGAATTTGTCGTCGACGATCAGCACGCGTTCGATGCGGTGCTTGTGCAGCAGTTCGCGCACATCGTTCTTGTTGGCGCCTTCCTTGACCGTGACCAGACGCTCTTTAGGCGTCATCACTTCACGGACGGAGGCGTCCATGCGGTTTTCGAAACGCACGTCACGGGAAGTGACGATGCCGACCAGGTCGCCATCGTGCAGTACCGGTACGCCGGAGATGTTGTGCAGGCGGGTGAGTTCGAACAGTTCACGAACCGTGGCGTCAGCCTCGATGGTGATCGGGTCCTTGACCACGCCGGCCTCGTACCGCTTGACCTTACGCACTTCGGCAGCTTGCTGCTCGATGGTCATGTTCTTGTGGATGATACCGATGCCACCTTCCTGAGCCATGGCAATTGCCAAGCGGGCTTCAGTAACGGTGTCCATGGCAGCAGAAACCAGTGGAATATTCAGCTCGATGCCACGGGTAAGGCGGGTCTTGAGACTGACTTCGTTAGGAAGAACCTCGGAATAACCGGGCACTAAAAGAATGTCGTCGAAGGTCAGAGCTTCTTGGCTGATACGCAGCATCGCGGGGGCTCCCGAGCGGGAAAATGGAAGCGCGCCATTATAGTCAGACACCCCCTCGGGTTCAATGTAAAACTCTGTCTATTATCGACGCGGTGATCGACGGAGGTTTTGGCACACAAATCCCGTAGGAGCGAGGCTTGCCCGCGAAGGCATCGACTCGGTGTATCTGATGTACCGCAGCGATGCCTTCGCGGGCAAGCCTCGCTCCTACAGTACGGGACCGGCGCAGGTTTAAAGTTCGACTTTGACCCAGCTCACAGGTTGATCCAGCCAATCGGCAAATTCGTCGATGAAGCTCTGCTTGAACCCGGCCTCGAGCCAGTTGTTGAAGATGAAACCCAGGTTGGAAAAGCCGCATTCCTGCAAGAACAGAAACCCGTTGATGTCATCTTCATGCCCGCATTCAGGGCACGTGAAGTTATCGGTGCGCCCCGGCATCCACTCTTCCAGGCTTTCGAACAATGCTTCGCCGATCTCCTTGCGGCACTCGGAGCAGCCGGCTTCTTCGAGGAACCCCTTGGCCGGTGTGTAGATGCAGCGTTTGGTGATGATTTCCAGGCCATTGACCGGCTCGCCGAACGGCAGCGCATCAGGGTGCAGGACCACGGCGCGGGCTCCGTCGGCGATGGCGTGGGCCATGCGATTGCCGGTGCGGCCACAGGTGGTCAGCTCTTCTTTAATGATGTTCTTGCGCACCAGCCAACGCACGACCGCCCGGGCCCGGGGTTCGTGTACCGGCAGGGTGGAGATTTTCGGGACGATGATGCTTTGGGAGTTCATGGTGCAAGCCTACTGCGTCAAATGGATATTTCTGCGGTGTGCCGGATGACGCCTTCGCGGGCAAGCCTCGCTCCTACAGGGAAATTTATGGAACGACACCAATCCCTTGTAGGAGCGAGGCTTGCCCGCGATAGCGTCAGGGCGGCCGGCAGCTTAATCCCTGACGGAATCCGGTCAAGTACTCAAATAACGCCCGATCAAGGCAATCCCGCTGGCCAGCACCAGCCAGGTCACCAGCCGCACGAATGCCTCGCGGGACAATTTCATGGTCAACCGCCGGCCGATCCACAACCCCAGCGCCATCGCCGGCAACAAACACAGCGCCAATATCAACAAGGGTAGCTCGGCATACACACCGGCGATGGCAAACAGGCTCAAACGCACCACAGTGCTGCAACTGATCAGGGCACTCTGGGTTGCCCGGGCCGCATCCTTGGACAAGCGACTGTTCAGATAGATCGCATATAAGAAGCCGCCACTGCCAAACAGCGCCCCGAACATCCCGCCCACGGTGCCCATCGGCACCGCCCACCCGGCGGACAATTGCGCCGGACGGGTTTTAATCCACAGGCTGTAAATCGCATAGGTGCTGATAAACAGCCCCATCAACAGCAGCAAAACATCAGACTTCAGGTTCAGCAGGAAAATAACCCCCAACGTGCAGCCCACCGCCATGCACGGGAGCAGTCGGAGCAATTCTGGCTTCGCCACATCCCGTCGCGAGGGCAGCAGATTGCCGAACGCCGCGACGAAATCCAGCAGCACCAACAGCGGCACGATTTTCGACAGCGGCATGAACAGGATCAGAATCGGCCCCGCCACCAGGGCGGTACCAAAACCGGCGATGCCGAACACGATGTAGGCCAGGGAAACGCCCAACCCAATCACCAGCCAATCCACCGCACCCCACGGCCATTGGTTCAATAACTCCAGCACATTCATCGATACGGCTTCCTTTTATTCCTGCGATGACTTTAGCCAGCGCCAAGCGTTGCGACTAATATCTTCCACATCGACTAGCCATCTCGAAAAGGCATACCTCGTGCTTTCAACCCGGCAATTGCGTTACTTCGTGGAAATCGCCGAGAGCGGCAGCTTCAGCGCTGCGGCCGAACGACTGTTTATTGCTCAATCCGCCCTGAGCCGGCAGATCAAGGACATGGAAACCCGGCTGCAAACGCCGCTGTTCGAACGCACCGCGCGCCAGCCCCGTTTGACGGCGGCAGGTGAAGCTTTTTTGCCTCGGGCCAGAAACCTGCTGAACGAACTGACCAAGGCCAGCGAGATGGCCACCCAAGTGGGCAGTGGTCAACTGGGCGTGTTGCGCCTGAGTCACTCCAGCACTGTGCCTATGAGCGGTCGGCTGTTGCGAGGCATCAGCGACTATCTGGATCGGCACGCTGGCGTGTCCATGGACATCGTCAAGCTGTCCTCCGAGGCGCAACTGGAAGAATTGGCCGAAGGTCGTCTCGATGTGGGTCTGTTGCGCCTGCCGGTGCTGCGTCAGCGTGAAGGGGTGCAGATTGTTCCGCTGTACAGCGAGCGCTTGTTGCTGGCGGTGCCACCGAATCATCGGCTGGCTGTGGATAAGTCCGCGCAAGGCATCGATCTGGCGCAGTTGAAGAATGAAGCGTTTATTTCCATCCCTCATCCACAGCGTGGCGGCCTGAGCTATTTGTCCGCCGAGTTGTGCATGCGCCAGGGGTTCTTTCCCCAGGCGGCTCGAGTGGTGTCACGCAAAACCACGCAACTGCAATTGATCCAGGCCGGGTTCGGCATCGCGCTGTTACCGGAATCGATGCAGGACATCGCGCCGCCGGATATCCACTTTCTGCCCTTGGCCGACCCGGACTGCCACAGCACCGTCGCCCTCGCCTGCCGGCAAAATCCCACGGCGCTGGTCCAGCAATTTATCAATACCTGCACAAATCCCTGTGGGAGCGGGCTTGCTCGCGAAGGCGGCGTGACAGTCGACATTAATGTTGAATGTTAAACCGCTTTCGCGAGCAAGCCCGCTCCCACAAAAGGGATTTGCGTGGAGCATGGAGATTGTTTGCCGAATGCCTTTAAACTGCGCCCCATGATTAAAGATCCCTTTGCAAGACTCGGCCTGGACCGGGAAGTCCTGACTGTCAGCCAGCTCAACGGCCGCGCGCGGGTGTTGCTCGAAGACGTGTTCAGCAACATCTGGGTCGAAGGCGAAATTTCCAACCTCGCCCGCCCGGCGTCCGGCCATGTGTATTTCACCCTCAAAGACAGCGGCGCCCAAGTGCGTTGCGCGCTGTTTCGACAGAACGCCGCGCGGGTTCGCCAGGCGTTGAAGGACGGCTTGGCGGTCAAGGTTCGCGGCAAGGTTTCGCTGTTTGAAGGCCGTGGTGACTACCAACTGATCCTCGACACCGTGGAGCCGGCCGGTGATGGCGCCCTGCGCCTGGCCTTCGATGCCTTGAAGGAAAAGCTCAGCGCTGAAGGCCTGTTCAGCGCCGAACGCAAAGTGCCGTTGCCGGCGCACCCACAACGCATCGGCATCATCAGCTCGCCCACCGGCGCGGTGATCCGCGACATTATCAGTGTGTTCCGCCGCCGCGCGCCGCAGATCCAACTGACGCTGATCCCCACCGCCGTGCAAGGCCGCGAAGCCACCGCACAGATTGTCCGTGCACTGAAACTGGCGGATGCCCGCGGTTTCGACGCGTTGATCCTGGCCCGTGGCGGCGGTTCGCTGGAAGACCTCTGGTGTTTCAACGAAGAAGCCGTAGCCCGCGCCGTGGATGCCTGCGTGACGCCGATTGTCAGCGCCGTCGGCCACGAAACCGACGTCTCGATCAGTGACTTCGTCGCCGATGTCCGCGCCCCGACACCGTCCGCCGCGGCCGAACTGCTCGCGCCGGACTCCAGCGATCTGGTGCGACGCGTCGAAAGCCTGCACCGGCGCCTGGTAATGCGCATGCGTGACCGCCTGATGCGCGATCGGCTGCGCCTGGAAGGTATTTCACGCCGACTGCGCCATCCCGGCGAACGACTGCGTCAGCAGGCACAACGTCTGGATGATCTGGACATGCGCATGCGCCGCGCGTTCGAACGCAGCCTCAATACCCGTCGCGAACGCCTGATCCGCCTGGAAACCCGCCTCGCCGGGCAACATCCGGGGCGACAATTGGCGATGCTTCGCCAACGCCTCGACAGCCTCGCCGAGCGTCTGCCCCGGGCCATGCGTGAAGGGCTCAAGTCTCGCCGCCTGCAACTGCAAAGTCAGATGCAGACGCTGCACGTGGTCAGCCCCTTGGCGACCCTCGCTCGTGGCTACAGCATTCTGCTGGACGAGCGCGGCAATGCGATTCGCAGCGCCGCGCAAACCCACACTGGCCAGCGCCTGAAAGCCAAATTGGGTGAAGGCGAACTGCAAGTACGAGTCGAAGACAATCACCTGACGCCTGTCACCCTTTCTTTACTGGATTGATCCATGCCGCGTTTTTTAGCTCCGCTGCTGTTGCTGTGCCTGACCTTTAACGCCCACGCCGACAGTTACATCACCCGCCTGTTGAACAAACCGGTGCCGGGTGGCGTGGCGGTGGTGGATTTGGGCGCCTTCGCCCAGGCACCCAAAGCCAGTTATCAAGGCAAACCGGTATTGGTGGTCAAGGAACAGAACAACTGGCTGGCCATCGTCGGCGTGCCGCTGACTGTAAAACCGGGTACACAACAAATCAGCAGCGGCGGTCGTAACCTGAACTTCATCGTTGCCAGCAAGAAATACCCGGAACAGCACATCACTCTGAAAAATACCCAGCAGGTCAATCCGAACCCGGAGAATCTCAAGCGCATCGAGGGCGAACTGGCGGAGCAGATCCAGGCCTACCGCAGCTTCAGCCCGAACACCCCGAGCAATCTGCTGCTGGACAAACCGGTCAATGGGCCGCTGTCGAGCAAGTTCGGCGTGCGCCGCTTTTTCAATGGAGAAGAACGCAATCCCCACGCGGGCCTCGACTTCGCAGTGCCCGCCGGCACGCCGATCAAAACCCCGGCCGCCGGCAAGGTGATCCTGATCGGTAATTACTTCTTCAATGGCAATACGGTATTCGTCGACCACGGCCAGGGCTTTATCAGCATGTTTTGCCATATGTCGAAGATCGACGTGAAGGTCGGCCAGCAATTGGCTCGCGGTGGCGTGGTTGGCAAGGTCGGTGCGACTGGCCGGGCGACTGGGCCGCATATGCACTGGAACGTCAGCCTGAATGACGCCCGGGTGGACCCGGCGATTTTCATTGGCGCATTTCAGCCCTGAAGCATTGTGAGGCCACTGGCCTCATCGCCAGCAGGCTGGCTCCCACATTGGACCGTGTTCACAACACAACGCCCCTGTGGGAGCTAGCCTGCTAGCGATAACGCACTCCCAGCGCACTGAAATATCTCGACCGGCGTAATTGCGCAGCTATCAAACCCCGCGCAAAAATCACAACGATCGGTCGAATAAAACACAATAAAATCGCGCAAACCTCCGCTTTTCGAGTATTCCTCTCAATTTTTTTCGACTGCTTGCCATCCTTTCCTCCCGCGGTTAGGGTTGAAGGCATGAAAACCTCTCACACCCTCATTCAGCTCCGCCAGCACCGCAGCCTGTGCCTCGTCAGTGCACGACTGCCAGGCTGAATCGCGGTGCCTCGTCTTACGCTTTATCCCAACTTTTGATCCACCGGCAGGCCGCCTTTTTTCGGCCCACACAATAAGGATTTCCCGATGAGCATGCTCAAAGACCCGTCTTCGAAATACCGCGCGTTCCCGACCATCGATATCCCGGACCGCACCTGGCCATCGAAGACCATCACCGCAGCGCCGATCTGGTGCAGCTCGGACCTTCGTGACGGCAACCAGTCGCTGATCGAGCCGATGGACGCGGTCAAGAAGCTGCGTTTCTGGAAGACCCTGGTGCAAGTCGGCGTGAAAGAAATCGAAGCCTCGTTCCCGGCCGCTTCACAAACTGACTTCGACTTCGTGCGTACGCTGATCGAAGACGGCCACATCCCGGACGACACCACCATCCAGGTGCTGACCCAAGGCCGTGAAGACTTGATCGCACGCACCTTCGAATCCCTGCGCGGTGCCAAGAAAGCCATCGTTCACCTGTACAACGCGACCTCCCCTTCCTTCCGCCGCATTGTCTTTAATCAGGACAAGGACGGGGTCAAGGCCATCGCCGTAAACGCCGCCAAGCTGTTCGTCAAGTACGCCGCCCAGCAGCCGGAAACCGAGTGGACTTTCGAGTACTCGCCAGAAACCTTCAGCGCCACCGAGCTCGAGTTCGCCAAAGAAGTATGCGACGCAGTCATCGAAGTCTGGAACCCGACGCCTGAGCACAAGGTGATCCTCAACCTGCCTGCCACCGTCGAATGCGCCACCCCGAACATCTATGCCGACCAGATCGAATGGTTCGGCCGCCACATCAACCGTCGTGACAGCGTGATCATCAGCCTGCACACCCACAACGACCGTGGCACTGGCGTAGCCGCCACCGAGCTGGGCCTGATGGCCGGTGCCGACCGTGTCGAAGGTTGCCTGTTCGGCAACGGCGAGCGGACCGGTAACGTCGATCTGGTGACCGTGGCATTGAACCTCTACACCCAGGGCGTCGACCCTGAGCTGGACTTCTCCGACATCGATGGCGTGCGCAAAGTCGTCGAAGAGTGCAACCAGATTCCTGTGCACCCACGTCACCCGTATGTCGGCGATCTGGTTCACACCGCGTTCTCTGGCTCGCACCAGGATGCGATCCGCAAGGGTTTCGCCCAGCAGCAACCGGACGCCCTGTGGGAAGTGCCGTACTTGCCGATCGACCCGGCCGACATCGGCCGCAGCTACGAGGCGGTGATTCGCGTCAACAGCCAGTCGGGCAAAGGCGGTATCGCTTACCTGCTGGAACAGGAATACGGCATCAACTTGCCGCGCCGCATGCAGATCGAGTTCAGCCAGGTCGTGCAGCGTGAAACCGATCGCCTGGGCCTTGAAATGACGGCCCAGCAGATCCACGCGTTGCTGCACAGCGAGTACTTGCAGGCCAACACCCCGTACGCGCTGGTCAGCCATCGCTTGCAGGAAGAAAACGGTCACAGCGCGGTGGAAGTGGAAGTCTCCAGCAAAGGCCAGGGCGAAACCAACCTGCACTGGCGTGGCAAGGGCAACGGCGCTCTGGAAGCGCTGGTGGCCGGTCTGCCGATCCCGGTGGAAATCATGGACTACAACGAACACGCCATCGGCGCGGGCACCAATGCCAAGGCTGCGGCCTACATTGAACTGCGCGTAAACGGCGAGCGTGCGGTGCACGGCGTCGGCATCGATGAAAACATCACCACCGCCAGCTTCAAGGCCCTGTTCAGCGCGCTGAACCGCTCCCTGAGCCAGCCGGAAGCGAAAGCGGCGTAAGTCAGCGCTGCAATGCAAAAGGCCCCGGGGTGAGAACCTCGGGGCCTTTTTGTTTGCTTGGGATTTTTGTGTTGCCTTTTCTGGCCTCTTCGCGAGCAAGCCCGCTCCCACAGTGGATTTTTGGTGTACACAAAATATGTGTTCACACCGATCAAGTGTGGGAGCGGGCTTGCTCGCGAAGACGAACGGTCAGACAGCGAAAGTCTCAGGTGAACTCGAAGGTATCCGCATCCAGATTTGCCGGAAACCGCGTGCGATAAGCCGCCAGTTCCGCCGCGTCCAGAACGACCTTGAACACACCATCAGCATCGCCTGCGCCAAGCAACGTTTCACCCTGAAAATCCAGCACCTGACTGTCACCGGTATACGCAAAGCCTTTGCCATCGGTACCGATGCGGTTCACCGCCGCCACATAGCAGAGGTTTTCAATCGCCCGTGCCGGTAGCAAACGGTTCCAGTGCTGGCGCCGGGCGCCCGGCCAATTGGCGGTGTACAGCAACAAGTCGGTGTCTTGAGGGTCGCGGCTCCAGACCGGAAAACGCAAGTCGTAGCAAATCAACGGCCGCACTCGCCAGCCCTTCAATTCGAACTGCACCTGACGCTCGCCCGGGGTGAAATGGTTGTGCTCGCCCGCCATGCGGAACAGGTGACGCTTGTCGTAATGCCACACCTCCCCGTCCGGTCGCGCCCACAACAAACGGTTGCGATGACTGCCATCAGCCACCTGGACGATGATGCTGCCGGTGATCACCGCATCCAGTTTCGCCGCCTGAACCCGCAGCCATTTACTGGTGGGGCCATTTTCCGGCTCGGCGAGGGTTTCCGATTCCATGGAGAAACCGGTGGTGAACATCTCCGGCAGGATGATCAGGTCAGCGCCGCGAGCCTGTTCCAGCAAAGGCTCGAAATGCTCCAGATTGGCCTGACGATCATGCCAGGCCAGGGTGGTCTGGATCAGCGCGACATTCAGATTGGGCAGAGCACTCAGATCACGCATAGTTTTGCCGCTGCTTCACGCAGGGTCTCCTCGCGTTTGGCAAAGCACAGACGCACCAGGCGCTGGCCTTCGGGTGGCGTCTGGTAGAACACCGAGATCGGGATGCTCGCGACGCCATGTTCGCGGGTCATCCACAGCGCCATCTCGACGTCATTGAGGTCCGGGCGAATCTGCGAGTAATCGACCAACTGGAAGTAAGTACCGGCCACGCGGGTGAAACTGAAGCGCGACGGCGACAGCAGATCGCAGAACAGATCGCGCTTGGCCTGATAGAAGCCCGGCAACTCTTCGACGTGCTCCGGATGCTCGGCCATGTAATCGGCCAACGCGTATTGCAGTGGCGTCACGCCGCAGAAACTGACGTATTGGTGAACCTTGCGCAGCTCCGCGGTGAGGGCTGGAGGTGCCACGACATAACCGGTTTTCCAGCCGGTGACGTGGTAGGTCTTGCCGAACGAACTGACCACGAATGCGCGCTGATAGAGCTCTTCGTGGGCCAGTACGCTGACGTGAGATACGCCATCGAATACCAGGTGTTCGTAGACCTCGTCGCTGATCACATAGATATCGCGGTCGCGAATCAACGCCGCCAGTTGATCCAGCTCGGCACGACTGATCAACGCGCCGCTGGGGTTGTGCGGGCTGTTAAGAATGATCATCCGCGTACGCGGGCTTAACGCATTGGCAAGCTTCTGGAAGTCGATGCTGAAATCGTTGAGGCCCAGTTGCACATGCACGCAACGGCCACCGGCCAGCTCCACCGAAGGTTCATAACTGTCGTAGGCCGGATCAAACACGATGACTTCGTCACCGCTGTGGATCACCGCCTGAATGGCGCAGAAGATAGCCTGTGTCGCGCCGGGAGTGACCGTTACTTCGCTGTCGGCATCGACATGGGCGCCGTAGCTGCGAGCGATCTTCGCCGCAATCTGCTGACGCAACACCGGCAAGCCAGTCATCGGCGAATACTGGTTGTGGCCACTGGCGATGTGCCGACCGACTGCATCACACAGGGCTTGCGGGCCGTCGAAATCGGGAAACCCCTGAGACAGATTGATCGCCCCGGTTTGCACCGCAAGCTGGGACATCTGCGTGAAGATAGTGATGCCGACATTCGGCAGCTTACTGGTGATCATCGGTGATTCCCTGGCTCTACACCCGGCTCTACGACGGCACGGGAGAGCTCGAGAATAGCCCAAACGGCGCCCATAAAAAAAGGGCGCCTTAAGCGCCCTTTTTCGAACCCGGTCCCGTAGGAGCGAGGCTTGCCCGCGAAGAACGATAATGCGTTCTACCTGGCACACCGCGGTGTGGCTTTCGCGGGCAAGCCTCGCTCCTACGGAAGCCAGGCAGCCTCAAATCAGCGCTTGTCGCGGCGCTTTTTGTCGGCTTTCTTGTGGTGCGACATCATCCGACGCTTCTTGTTGACCTGGCGGTCGGTGAGCGAGTTCTTGTTACCTTCGTACGGGTTCTCGCCGCCCTTGAACTCGATACGGATCGGCGTACCGACCAGCTTCAAGACACGACGATAGGTGTTTTCCAGGTAACGCACGTAAGACTTCGGCACCTTCTCGATCTGGTTACCGTGAATCACGATGATCGGCGGGTTCGCACCACCCAAGTGGGCGTAACGCAGCTTGATCCGGCGGTTGTTGACCATCGGTGGCGCGTGCTCGCCGACCGCATCTTCCAGAATCTGGGTCAGGCGGTTGGTCGGCCAGCGGGTGACCGCGGACTTGAACGAGTTCTGTACCGACGCGTAGAGGTTGCCTACGCCAGTGCCGTGCAAGGCCGAGATGAAGTGGATATCGGCGAAGTCGACGAAGAACAGTCGACGTTGCAGCTCGACCTTGACGAAGTCGCGCTCGCTCGGCGTCATGCCGTCCCACTTGTTGATCGCAATTACCAGCGCACGACCGGCTTCAAGGGCAAAGCCCAGCAGGTTGAGGTCGTGGTCCACCACGCCTTCGCGGGCGTCCATCACGAAGATCACCACGTTGGCGTCTTTGATCGCTAGCAGGGTTTTGACCACGGAGAACTTTTCAACTTCTTCGTGGATCTTGCCGCGCTTGCGCACACCGGCGGTATCGATCAGCGTGTACTTCTCGTCGTTACGTTCGAACGGGATGTAGATGCTGTCGCGGGTGGTGCCGGGCTGGTCATAAACGATAACCCGGTCTTCACCGAGCATGCGGTTGACCAGGGTCGACTTGCCAACGTTCGGGCGGCCGATGATGGCGATCTTGATACCGTCTTTTTCGCTTGGGCCAGGAATGCGCTTGGCTTCCTCACCTTCGGCAACGATCTCTTCTTCGCCTTCTTCCGGCTCTTCGTCGTCTTTCGGGAAGTCGCTCAGGGCGATTTCCAGCATCTGGGTGATGCCACGACCATGAGCGCCGGCGATCGGGATCGCGTGGCCCATGCCCAACGGGGCGAATTCGGCGCGGGCCATTTCAGGGTCGATGTTGTCGACCTTGTTGGCGACCACGTAGGAACGCTTGTTACGCTTGCGCAAGTGCTCGGCGATCATCTGGTCGGCCGCGGTGAAACCGGCCTTGGCATCTACCAGGAATAGAACGACATCCGCTTCTTCAATGGCCAGCAGCGACTGCTCGGCCATTTTTTCGTCCATACCGTGCTCGTCACCGGAGATACCGCCGGTGTCGACCAGAATGTAGGAACGCCCTTGCCACTTGGCCTCACCGTACTGGCGATCACGGGACAGACCGGACAAGTCGCCGACGATGGCGTCGCGAGTCCTGGTCAGGCGTTTGAACAAGGTGGACTTGCCGACGTTCGGTCGGCCCACCAGGGCGATTACGGGAACCATGCGGCTCTCCACTTCGTTATTTCAGAAAATACAAAAGCCGCTGCGAGGCAGCGGCTGGTGCTCGGGGCAGCACTGTGGGAACGGGCTTGCTCGCGAAAAAACGTAGCAGCACCGCGTTTATTCAGGCTGTACGCGTCATCGTTGACGCCCTTCGCGAGCAAGCCCGCTCCCACAGGTGAAGCCGCCTGGGGGGTTAACCCCAAGCATAGTTCTTACTTGATGGTCAGGGCTTCCAGTTTGCCGCTGTTGCCATACAGATAAATCGTGTCACCCACCACCAGCGGACGGGCACGCAGGCCGTCGCTGTCGATGCGCTCGCGGCCGACGAAACGACCGTCCACCTGACTCAGCAGGTGCAGGTAACCTTCCATATCACCGACTGCAACATAGCTGGAGAACACTTCCGGAGCCGACAATTGACGGCGGGCCAGCGAATCGTTGCTCCACAAGGCAGTGGTGGAACGTTCGTCAACGCCTTCAACGGTGCCCGCAGACAGGCTCACGTAGACGCTGCCAAAACCCTGGGCAACGCCGGCATAGCTGGAAGCATCACGCTGCCAGAGCTGACGACCGCTTTCCAGATCCAGTGCCGCGACGCGACCCTGGTAGCTGGCGACATACAGCGTACCGCCGGACAGCAGCAAGCCACCGTCGATATCGACCACACGCTCCAGCTCCGACCGACCTTGTGGAATCGCTACGCGCTGCTCCCACACCGGCACGCCGTTGGAAACGTCCAGGGCGACCACTTTACCAGTCGACAGGCCAGCCACCGCGAGGCGGTTGGTGACGATCGGTGCGCTGGTGCCGCGCAGGGTCAGAACCGCTGGCGTGCTGTCATACAGCCAGCGCTGGTTGCCGGTAGCGGCATCCAGACCGATCAGACGGTCATCCTGGGTCTGAACCACAACAACGTCACCGTTGGTGGCCGGCGGCGCGAGCACTTCACTGGTCACGCGAGCGCGCCATTTCTCTTCACCGCTGCTGGCGTCCAGGGCAACGATTTCACCCTTGAGCGTGCCGATCATGACCAGACCGTAACCTACGCCAACGGCGCCGGAGACAGGCAGTTCGAGATCTTTCTTCCATTTGACGTCGCCATTGCTGCGATCCATCGCCATCACCACACCGGTGACGTCGGCGGCATAGATGGTATCGCCATCGATCGCCGGAACCAGCATGTTGTAGGTTTCGCCCTGACCGTCACCGATCGAACGACTCCACTGCTTTTGCAGCACCACTTCTTCTTTGAAGTCGGTCAACTCCGCCGGTGGCAATTCTTTTTTGCTGTTGCTGCTGCAACCCGCGGCCAATATGGCCAGAGCCAGCAATGCTGCATGTTTCCAACGAATCACGTCACGCATCCCCTTTGGCCAGGTCGTCCAGCTTGATTTGTAGGCCACCGACCGCCGCTTCATCCGACAGTGCCGCCTTGGCTTTTTGATACGCAGTGTTCGCTTCGTCGGTACGACCCAGCTGCACCAGCAGGTCGCCTTTGAGTTCTTCGCGAGTGGCCAGGAAGGCTTTGTCGGCATCGCCTTCGAGCAGTTTCAGGGCTTCATCGACCTTGTTCTGCGCGGCCAGCACCTGCGCCAGACGCTGACGGGCAATTTCGCCCAGTGCCGGGTTGGCCGGTTTGGCGACAATGGCTTTCAGCTCGCTGGCTGCGTCGTCCAGCTTGCCGCTGTCGACTGCAACTTTCGCCACGAACAGGCTGCCGTATTGCGCGTAAGCGGTGCCGCCGAACTCGCTGTTGAGCTTGCCAGCCAGGTCCGAAACACGTGCAGCATCAGGCTTGCCGTCAGGCGTCAGCGTGGTTTCGAGCAATTGCTGATAGAGAATCGAGGCGCCTTGCGACTGATTGCTCTGATACTTCTGAAAGGCCTGCCAGCCGAATACGATGACCAGCGCCAACAGGCCGCCAGTGACCAGGGGCTTGCCGTTGCGTGTCCACCAGTCCTTCAACTCCACCAGATGTTCGTCTTCGGTACTCGACACCCCAATACTCCTTAATCGCTAAATCGGCTGTATTAAAGCTACAACCCAGCACGACGCAGTTGGCCAGTTGTGCAGCAAACGCTACCCAGGCAAAGCTTTGTT
>NZ_JBIVCD010000013.1:134417-149389 GCF_044746425.1 Pseudomonas sp. NPDC086112
CGCCGCCGGCACCTTCGGTGTGGTAGGTATGGATGGTGCGGCCCTTGAAGGCGGCGAGGGAAACCTACCACTTGCTGGGCCATTTCGTCGTCACCGAGGATCAATGCGTACAGCGCACCGCTCTTGTCGGCTTTCTTGAACTGGCTTTTGAAGCTTCCGGCGCCGGCATTGACTTGCAGACGCAGGTTGGGCAATTGATCACGAACACGCTCGCTCAGGGCCAAGCCGGCCAGCTCGGCGGCTTCACCGAAGGCGCAGAGGTAGACATCGACCTGACGGGAGATTTCTTCGGGAATCTGCTCCAGGGTTTCAAGCAGCAGCACCAGACGCTCGATGCCCATGGCGAAGCCAACGCCCGTGGTCGGCTTGCCGCCCATCTGCTCCACCAGACCGTCGTAGCGACCACCGGCACACACAGTGCCTTGGGCGCCCAACTTGTCGGTGACCCATTCGAAAACGGTCTTGCTGTAGTAATCCAGCCCGCGAACCAGCTTCGGGTTGATCACATAAGGAATGCCGGCGGCATCCAGGCGAGCCTTGAGGCCCTCGAAGTGCACGCGGGACTCTTCGTCGAGGTAGTCGGCCATCTTCGGCGCGTCGGCCAACGCCGCTTGAGTGTCGGGATTCTTGGTATCCAGAACCCGCAGCGGGTTGGTCTTCAGACGGCGCTGGCTGTCTTCGTCCAGTTGATCCAGGCGAGCGGACAGGTAGTCGACCAGTGCTTCACGATAACGACCACGGGACTCGCTGGTGCCCAGGCTGTTGAGTTCGAGCTTGACCGCATCACGGATACCCAGCTCGCCCCACAGGCGCCAGGTCAGCACGATCAGCTCGGCGTCGATGTCCGGACCGTCGAGGTTGAAGACTTCGCAACCGATCTGGTGGAACTGGCGATAACGACCTTTCTGTGGACGTTCGTGACGGAACATCGGGCCGATGTACCAGAGCTTCTGCACCTGACCGCCGCCGGTGATGCCGTGCTCGAGCACCGCACGCACGCAGGCCGCTGTGCCTTCAGGGCGCAGGGTCAGGGAATCGCCGTTGCGATCTTCGAAGGTGTACATCTCTTTTTCGACGATGTCGGTTACTTCACCAATGGAGCGCTTGAACAGCTCGGTGAACTCGACGATCGGCATGCGGATCTGCTTGTAACCGTAGTTATCCAGCAAACGCGAGACGGTGCCTTCGAAATGACGCCACAGGGGAGTCTGCTCGGGCAGGATGTCGTTCATGCCACGAATGGCTTGCAGAGACTTGCTCACTATAAATCCTTAAATTCGTTCGGCTCTTTAGTCAGGCTCAGCCGCGAGCGATTACCGCTGCGTCGGCTTCGACCTTTTCGGCCGCTTTCTGACGGATCAAGCGTTCAAGCTCATCCACCAGATTGTCATTAGTCAGTTTCTGCGCCGGCTTGCCGTCGATGTAAATCAGGTTTGGCGTGCCGCCGGTCAAGCCGATATGGGCTTCCTTGGCTTCGCCCGGTCCATTGACCACGCAACCGATTACCGCGACATCCAGCGGCACCAGCAGGTCTTCGAGGCGCCCTTCCAGCTCGTTCATGGTTTTGACCACATCGAAGTTCTGCCGCGAGCAGCTCGGGCAAGCGATGAAGTTAATGCCACGGGAACGCAGGTGCAGGGATTTGAGAATGTCGTAGCCGACTTTCACTTCCTCGACCGGGTCGGCCGCCAACGAGATGCGAATAGTATCGCCAATCCCTTCGGCGAGCAGCATACCGAGGCCCACGGCGGATTTCACTGTGCCTGAGCGCAAACCACCGGCTTCAGTGATGCCCAAGTGCAGCGGCTGAACGATTTCCTTGGCCAGCAAGCGGTAGGCGGCGACGGCCATGAACACGTCGGAGGCTTTCACGCTGACCTTGAAGTCCTGGAAATTCAGGCGTTCGAGGTGTTCGACGTGACGCAAGGCGGACTCGACCAGCGCAGCGGGCGTCGGCTCGCCATATTTCTTTTGCAGGTCTTTTTCCAGGGAACCGGCGTTGACGCCGATGCGGATCGGAATCCCGCGATCACGGGCGGCATCGACCACCGCACGCACGCGGTCTTCACGACCGATGTTGCCCGGGTTGATCCGCAGGCAATCCACGCCCAGTTCGGCGACGCGCAAAGCGATCTTGTAGTCGAAATGGATGTCGGCCACCAACGGCACTTTGACCAATTGCTTGATCTTGCCGAAGGCTTCTGCGGCGTCCATGTCCGGCACGGAAACCCGCACGATATCGACGCCAGCGGCTTCCAGACGATTGATCTGGGCCACGGTAGCGGCCACGTCATTGGTGTCGCTGTTGGTCATGCTCTGCACAGCGATAGGCGCATCGCCGCCCACGGGCACGTTGCCGACCCAGATCTTGCGGGATTCGCGACGTTTGATTGGAGATTCGCCGTGCATGACTATTGACCCAACTTCAGGCGAGCAGTCTCGCCACTGGTGAACGGAGCGACATCAACCACCTGCCCGTTGTAGCTGACCTGCGCACCACGGGCGAAGCCCAGACGCACGGAAAAGGGCGGCTTGCCGCTAACGGAAACATTTTCGCCTTTACGCTTCAGACCACTCAACAGCACCTTGCCGGTGCCATCGGTCACTTGCGTCCAGCAATCGGCGGTGAATTGCAGTTGAACCTGGCCTTGGCCGGCCACCGGAGCTGCCGGAGCTGCCGGAGCTGCCGGAGCTGGAGCCGAGGCGGTCGGAGCAATTGGAGCAGAGATAACCGGTGCCGGTACAGCGGGAACAGCCGGGGCCGGTGTCGCCGGTGTCGCGACAACCGGAGCAGTGCTGTGGGCCGCAGCCGCAGGCGCTACTGCTGAAGCGACTGGCGCTGGAACCGGTGCGCTCGTTTCGGCACTGACTGGCTCCTCGGTCGAAGTCTCGGCCTGAGGCAGCGCAAGCGGTGTTTCCCCTTCAGCCTGACCTTGTGCAACGGCCTGATCTTCCGGCTCGTCCAGTGGATGGATCTGGGTGGTGCCGTCAGCGCCTTCGACTTCAACGTGTTCCGGCGCCAGGCCAATCAGGTCTTTGGTACGCAGTGAAGTTTGATCCTGCCACCAGATAAAACCACCGCCAATCACCGCAAGCAGCAACAGCAGGCTGACAATTCGCAAAATAGTGTGGGAAACCCGAACCGGCTCTTCGATACGCCCCAGGCTGTGGACGTTGCTGCCATGGGAGTCGGTGCCGGTGGATTGGTCGAACTGCTGGACCAGAACGGTTTGGTCCATGCCGAGCAATTTGGCATACGCGCGAATATAGCCACGAGCAAAGGTGTGACCAGGCAGCTTGTCGAAAGCGCCGGCTTCCAGATTGCTCAGGGAATTGACGGTGAGGTTGAGCTTGAGGGCCACTTCGGCCAGCGACCAGCCATTGCTTTCGCGGGCCTGGCGCAAAGTCTCACCGGGGTTAACGCGATTCGCTGCTACAACTTCGGGATGCGCCGCTTTCATCATTGCTCCGACAGGTATTGCTGATATTCCGGCGTACCGGGATAGAGTCGTTTTAATTGCAGGCCGAAACTGGCGGCCTTGTCGCGATCTTCGAACACTTTTGCCAGCCGAACGCCGAGCAATAGACTACGTGCATTTTGCTCGGTAAGCAGGCTAAAACGGTCGTAATAGTCACGCGCGGGCACATAATGCCTGTCTTCGTAAGACAACTCAGCCATTTCCAGCAATGCACGTGGCTGTTGGCGATTCAGACGCAGGGCTTTTTCCAGTTGCTGGCGGGCCAGATCACGCTGGCCTAGCTTTGAAGCAGTCATGCCCAGGTTTTCGAAAACCCGTGAACGCTCAGGATACAAAGTATCGGCGGCGGCCTGTTCGAAGCGTTCATACGCTTCTTTGTAACGTTTCTCTTCGAAAAGAAAACTGCCGTAGTTGTTCAGGATTCGCGCATCGGCGGGACGAGAAGACAGCGCCTTGCGAAAATGCTGATCGGCCAGTTCCGGCTCCATCTCAGCCTGGAACACCAGCCCCAGGGCAGCATTGGCGTCAGGATCCGAGCTATCCAGATCCAAAGCCTTCTTCAACGGGACTTTGGCGCGCTCGGTCATGCCCTGTTGCAAATAACCCAAGCCCAGCTGCACGTAGGCAGCACGCGCTTCATCACGGCCCTTGCTGGTCTTCATCGGGTTGAAATCGCCCGACAGGACACAACCAGCACAGAGGCTGGCCAACAGCACAAGCAGCGCGAAGCGCAGGGACATAGAGATCCTCTCTTAATTATTGTTCGCGGCGTTCGTTGCGATATCGTTTTCGGCGCTCAACTCGCGCACGGCGATATAACGTTCGCTGCGACGGGTGCGATCCAGCACCTGCCCTACCAATTGGCCACACGCGGCATCGATGTCTTCACCGCGGGTGGTGCGTACGGTGACGTTGAAGCCTGCATGGTGAAGCTGATCCTGGAAACGACGAATCGCATTGTTGCTCGGACGCTCGTAACCGGAATGCGGGAACGGGTTGAACGGAATCAGGTTGATCTTGCACGGGATGTTCTTGAGTAGCTCAATCATCTCAACGGCGTGTTCAACCTTGTCGTTGATGTCCTTGAGCAAGGTGTACTCGATGGTCAGCACGCGCTTTTCGCCCAGGGACGACATGTAGCGCTGGCACGACTCGAGCAGCATCTTAAGCGGATATTTCTTGTTGATCGGCACCAATTGGTTACGCAATGCGTCATTCGGTGCGTGCAGCGACAACGCCAGGGACACGTCGATGTGCTTGGACAGCTCATCGATCATCGGCACCACACCCGAAGTCGACAGGGTCACACGGCGCTTGGATATCCCGTAGCCCAGGTCATCCATCATCAGATGCATGGCGGCCACGACGTTGTCGAAGTTCAGCAGCGGCTCACCCATGCCCATCATCACCACGTTGGTGATGGCACGGTCGGCGGTCGCCGGGATGCTGCCGAACGATTTATTGGCAATCCACACCTGACCGATCACTTCGGCGGCGGTGAGGTTGCTGTTGAAACCTTGCTTGCCGGTGGAGCAGAAACTGCAATCCAGGGCACAGCCTGCCTGGGACGAAACGCACAGAGTGCCGCGTTTGCCCTGGGGAATGTACACGGTCTCGACGCAGCTACCGGACGCCACGCGTACTACCCATTTACGGGTGCCATCGGTGGAGATGTCCTCGCTGACCACTTCGGGGCCGCGGACTTCAGCAATGGCCTTGAGCTTGTCGCGCAAGGCCTTGCTGACGTTCGTCATGGCGTCGAAATCATCAACGCCAAGGTGGTGAATCCATTTCATTACCTGACCGGCACGGAAACGCTTCTCCCCGATTGAGTCGAAGAATTTTTCCATTTCCTGTTGAGTCAGACCCAGCAGGTTGGTTTTTACAGTCGATGTAGTCATGGATTCACCTTCACTCTTAAGCCAATGCTTAGCGAGTGGTTACTTCAGTAGCTGCGAAGAAGTACGAGATTTCGCGAGCAGCAGCGGCTTCGGAGTCCGAACCGTGTACAGCGTTGGCGTCGATGGAATCAGCGAAGTCAGCACGGATGGTGCCGGCAGCAGCTTCTTTAGGGTTGGTAGCGCCCATCAGCTCACGGTTCAGAGCGATAGCGTTTTCGCCTTCCAGAACCTGAACGACAACCGGACCGGAGATCATGAAAGCAACCAGGTCGTTGAAGAAACCACGAGCGCTGTGCTCAGCGTAGAAGCCTTCAGCTTCAGCTTTGGACAGTTGCTTCAGTTTCGAAGCTACAACGCGCAGGCCAGCTTTTTCGAAACGAGTGGTGATCTCGCCGATAACGTTTTTTGCAACAGCGTCAGGCTTGATGATGGAGAAAGTACGTTGAACAGCCATGGTGTAACTCCAGAAACGGTAATTTGCGAAAAATTAAACCCGCGAATTATACGCGGGTTCTTTGGTATTGCCTAACGACGTACGGTGCAGAATCAGTCTGCTTCTTCGATCCAGGCGGCCTGAATGGCTTCAAGCACCTTCTCGCCACCGCGGGTCGGATCATCACTGAACTCCGGCAATGCCAGCACCCATTGGTGCAGATCGACGAAGTTCACATAACGCGGATCCACTTCCGGCCTGGACTCAGCCAGCTGGATCGCGATTTCAAGCACATCAACCCATTTCAGACTCATGTCGGTTCCTTGAATCAGTGCGGCGCTTCGGCTGCATGGTTGAGCGAATATTTCGGAATCTCGATGGTCAGGTCTTCTGTCCCGACGATCGCCTGACAGGCTAGACGAGATTGCGCTTCCAGACCCCATGCCCGATCAAGAAAGTCTTCTTCCAGCTCATCGGCCTCTTCCAGCGAATCGAAACCTTCGCGAACGATGCAGTGACAAGTGGTGCAGGCGCAGACGCCGCCACAGGCGCTTTCCATCTCGATATGATGTTCATGGGCCAGTTCGAGAATGGAAATACCAGGCTCAGCCTCTACAACCATGCCTTCCGGGCAGAACTTCTCGTGTGGCAGAAAAATGACCTGCGGCATCAGTTATCCTCGATTTCATTCAGGTTGCGCCCCGCCAGAGCGGCTTTCACCGTAGAGTCCAGGCGGCGGGCAGCAAAGGCATCGGTCACTTGCGACAGACGCTTGGTCTGCTGCTCGATGGCGTAACCATCGGTGCCTTTCATCAATTCGGTCAGTTCCTGCATCTGCAATTCGATGACCATGCGCTCTTCGGCGTCGAGCAGGCGTTCGCCGTCAACTTCCAGAGCGCCCTGCACCGCCTCGATCAGGCGCTGGGCATCGACCTGCTGCTCACGCAATACCCGAGCGACCTTGTCATCGTTGGCGTGCTGGAACGAATCCTTGAGCATTTTGGCAATTTCGCCGTCGGTCAGGCCGTAGGACGGTTTGACCTGGATGCTGGCTTCGACGCCCGAACCCAATTCGCGGGCCGAGACACTGAGCAGACCGTCGGCGTCGACCTGGAAGGTCACGCGAATCTTCGCCGCACCGGCCACCATCGCCGGAATACCGCGCAATTCGAAACGGGCCAGGGAGCGGCAATCGCTGATCAGCTCGCGCTCACCCTGCAATACGTGGATAGCCATGGCCGACTGGCCATCTTTATACGTGGTGAAGTCCTGGGCCCGGGCGACGGGGATGGTGGTGTTGCGCGGAATCACCTTCTCCATCAGACCGCCCATGGTTTCCAGCCCCAGGGACAACGGAATCACGTCGAGCAACAGCAGTTCGCCGCCGTCACGCTTGTTGCCGGCCAGGGTATCGGCCTGAATCGCGGCACCGATGGCCACGACTTGATCCGGATCGATTTCGGTCAACGGCTCGCGACCGAAGGCCTGCGCAACAGCTTCGCGGACGCGAGGCACACGCGTCGAGCCGCCGACCATGACCACAGCGTGTACGTCTTCCAGCTCGATACCGGAATCACGCACCGCGCGACGGCAGGCTTTCAGGCTGCGAGCGACCATCGGCTCGATCAGCGCATTGAAGGCGTCACGGGTCAGCTCGGCCTTCCAGTCGCCATAAGCAACTTCGATGGACGAGCAATTGGTCAAGGCTTCTTTGGCTGCACACGCGATTTGCAGCAGATGGCGCTGCGTACCCGGATCGAGGTCGGCCGACAGACCGGCGCTCTCGATGATCCAGCCAGCAATAGCATGGTCAAAGTCATCGCCACCCAGGGCGCTGTCGCCGCCGGTGGCCAGCACTTCGAACACACCGCCGGTCAGGCGCAAAATCGAAATATCGAAGGTACCGCCGCCCAGGTCATAAATCGCGACCAGGCCTTCGGCGTGCTGATCCAGACCGTAAGCGACGGCGGCGGCGGTTGGCTCATTGAGCAAACGCAGCACGTTCAGGCCGGCCAGCTTGGCCGCATCCTTGGTGGCTTGACGCTGAGCATCATCGAAATAAGCCGGAACGGTGATCACCGCGCCAACCAACTCGCCACCCAAGGTCGCTTCAGCGCGCTGACGCAGTACCTTGAGGATATCGGCGGAAACTTCGACCGGGCTTTTCGGACCTTGCACCGTGTCGATGAACGGCATGTGCGACTCGCCATCGACAAAACGGTACGGCAGTTGATCGCCCAATTGCTTGACGTCGGACAGACCACGACCCATCAAGCGCTTGACCGACATCACCGTGTTCAAAGGATCGGACGCAGCGGCCAGTTTGGCCGACTCGCCGACTTCGACGCGATCGGCGTGATAGCGCACGGCAGACGGCAGGATGACCTGCCCTTGCGCGTCGGCCAGAGGCTCGGAAAGACCACTGCGCAACGCAGCGACCAGCGAATTGGTAGTGCCCAAGTCGATCCCCACAGCCAGACGACGCTGGTGCGGTTGAGGACTTTGGCCGGGTTCGGCGATCTGCAGTAGGGCCATCGTCATCAGTAATTATCTGGAGATCAGGCGTGCGACCGGAGCGGCACTGGGTTAATCGTCGAGGCGCTCTTCTAACTGGCGCACTTCGTAGGTGAGCTTGTCGAGAAACTGCATGCGCCGCATCAGGCGTTCGGCCCGTTCACGTTGCGCTGCATCATCCCAACAGGCTGCGAAGCTTTCGTTCAGTTCATCCTGCGCGATCTTCAAGCGGCGCTTGAACACGGCAATGCCGGCCAGATCGGCGCTGTCTTGCAGGTCTTCGAGTTCTTCACGCAATTCCATCTGCTGCAGAAGAAACTCCGGATCATGCACCGTGACCTCCAGCGGCAACTCGCCACCACTCAACGCAAGCAAGTATCGCGCGCGTTTTGGGGGGCTTTTGAGCGTCTGGTAGGCCTCGTTGAGGCTCGCGGATTGCTCGAGCGCCAGCCGCTGCTCACGCTCGGAAGCGTCGGCAAAGCGGTCCGGATGAACACCGCGCGCCAACTCACGGTAGCGCGTGGCCAACTGATCGAGATCCAGACGGAAGCTCGGTTTCAGCTCAAATAAAGCGAAATGACAAGGAGTACCCACAAGCAGCCTCAGATGTTGAAGCTTTCGCCGCAGCCACATTCACCGCGAACGTTGGGATTGTTGAACTTGAAGCCTTCGTTCAACCCTTCCTTGACGAAATCGAGTTCGGTGCCGTCCAGGTAAGCGAGGCTTTTCGGGTCGATGATCACTTTCTCGCCGTGACTTTCGAACACCTGATCCTCTGCCACCACCTCGTCGACAAACTCCAGCACGTAGGCAAGGCCGGAACAGCCTGTGGTGCGAACACCCAGACGAATCCCTTCACCTTTGCCGCGCCCGTTGAGGGAGCGTCGCACGTGTTGAGCAGCCGCTTCTGTCATGCTGATAGCCATCGGTGACTCCTTACTCGTCGCCAAATCTTGAAAGTCAGATCAAGCCTTTCTTCTGCTTGTAGTCGCGAACGGCCGCTTTGATAGCGTCTTCAGCAAGTACGGAGCAGTGAATTTTCACTGGCGGCAGCGCCAGTTCTTCGGCCAGCTGAGTGTTCTTGATGGTCTCTGCTTCATCCAGAGTCTTGCCTTTCATCCACTCGGTCGCCAGGGAGCTGGAGGCGATCGCCGAACCGCAACCGTAAGTCTTGAACTTGGCGTCTTCGATGATGCCTTGTTCGTTGACCTTGATCTGCAGGCGCATCACGTCGCCGCACGCCGGAGCGCCGACCATGCCGGTGCCGACATCAGGATCTTCCGCGTCCATCTTGCCGACGTTGCGCGGGTTCTCGTAGTGGTCGATGACCTTTTCGCTGTAAGCCATGATTCTTAATCCTCACTCATCAGGAGTCGCTCTTGAAGCCCTGCCAATCGTGGATTAGCAGAGCCCGGTTGCGGCGACTTGAATATCAGTGCGCCGCCCACTCGATTTTCGAAATGTCGACGCCATCTTTGTACATGTCCCACAGCGGCGAGAGAGTGCGCAGCTTGGTAACGGCCTCGCAGACTTTCTGCGCGGCGTAGTCGATTTCTTCTTCGGTGGTGAAACGGCCGAAGGTGAAGCGAATCGAGCTGTGTGCCAGTTCGTCGTTGCGGCCCAGGGCGCGCAGTACGTACGAAGGCTCAAGCGACGCCGAGGTGCAGGCCGAACCGGACGAAACCGCCAGATCCTTGAGCGCCATGATCAGCGATTCGCCTTCAACGTAGTTGAAGCTCAGGTTCAGGTTGTGCGGTACGCGGGCGGTCATGCTGCCGTTGACGTACAGCTCTTCCAGGCCTTCGACCTGCTTGAAGAAGCGGTCGCTCAGGGCTTTGATACGGACGTTCTCGGCGGCCATGTCTTCCTTGGCCACACGGAAAGCTTCGCCCATGCCAACGATCTGGTGGGTCGCCAGGGTGCCGGAACGCATGCCGCGCTCGTGACCGCCGCCGTGCATGGTCGCTTCGATGCGAACACGCGGCTTGCGGCTGACGTACAGCGCGCCGATGCCTTTAGGGCCGTAGGTTTTGTGGGCAGAGAACGACATCATGTCGACTTTCAGTTTCGACAGGTCGATCTCGACCTTGCCGGTGGACTGAGCGGCGTCGACGTGGAACAGGATCCCCTTGGAGCGGGTCAGTTCGCCGATGGCAGCGATGTCGTTGATGGTGCCGATTTCGTTGTTCACGTGCATGATCGACACCAGGATAGTGTCGTCGCGCAGGGCAGCTTCGACCATCTCTGGAGTGACCAGACCATCTTCGCGAGGATCGAGGTAGGTCACTTCGAAACCTTCACGTTCCAGTTGGCGCATGGTGTCGAGGACAGCCTTGTGCTCAATCTTGGTGGTGATCAGGTGCTTGCCTTTGGTGGCGTAGAAATGCGCCGCCCCCTTGATTGCCAGGTTGTCGGACTCGGTGGCACCGGAGGTCCAGACGATTTCACGCGGGTCGGCGTTAACCAGGTCAGCGACCTGACGGCGAGCGTTCTCGACGGACTCTTCAGCTTTCCAGCCGAACACGTGGGAACGGGACGCCGGGTTACCGAAGTTTCCGTCGACCAGCAGGCATTCACTCATCTTTTGCGCGACACGTGGATCAACCGGGGTCGTCGCAGAGTAATCAAGGTAAATCGGCAATTTCATGGACTATCTCCTAAATCAGGCTGGCTGGCGTGCCGCTAGCTCTTTGGCTGTCATTCGACGGCGGACGCTTCAATCTTGTCCAGGCGTGGCGCCTTGCTGTTGCAACGACGCTGGTCCTGACGCTGGGCTACTTCTTGCACCTCACGGCGAGTTACAAGGTCAGCCAAGCTGATACCGCTCAGAAATTCGTGAATCTGCAGACTCAGATCGCACCACAAGTGGTGGGTCAGACAGGTGTCGCCTTGATGGCAATCACCTTGGCCCTGGCATTTGGTTGCATCGACCGATTCGTTGACCGCATCGATCACCTGGGCGACCTGGATGCCCTGCATGTCTCGGGACAGCTGGTAACCACCGCCTGGACCGCGAACACTGGACACCAGATTGCTGCGGCGCAATTTGGCAAAAAGCTGCTCGAGGTAGGACAGGGAGATACCTTGGCGCTCGGAGATATCGGCCAGGGACACCGGCCCGTGCTGCGCATGCAACGCCAGGTCAAGCATGGCGGTCACGGCGTATCGGCCTTTTGTAGTCAGTCGCATGGACAATTACCACGGAATTCGGAATGGGGCGAGTATGCAATTCCCGAGTATTTAAGTCAACTATAAGACCTAGTGCTTTACTCAGGTTTACCCGCAAAAGAGCGCGCGTATCATAGCAAAGGCTGGCGGCGTACAGCCAGCAATTGCGCGTTATCGTTCTTCGCGGGCAAGCCTCGCTCCTACAGAGGCAGCGCGACTCATGTAGGAGCGAGGCTTGCCCGCGAAGAAACTGACACGGTTTAGCCGGCCTGACTCTGATCCTTGTCCTTCACACAGGCAAAGTCTTCTTCGCGCAGCTCAGGCAGATCTTTCGCACAGTAATTGCTACCCAGGTCCTTCAGCGCCCCACACATCCCTTCAAGTCGACCATCTACAGCCTGCAGATGATCGAGCAACTGGTTAATAGCTCGAGCCACCGGGTCCGGCATGTCTTCGCCGACACCGTAGGCGTCGAAACCGATCTTCTCGGCCATGGCCTTGCGCTTGGCGTCCTGCTCTTCATCGGACTTGACGATGATCCGCCCCGGAATCCCAACCACTGTCGCCCCGGGCGGCACCGCCTTGGTGACCACGGCATTGGAACCCACCTTGGCCCCGGCACCCACCGTAAACGGGCCGAGCACCTTGGCACCCGCCCCAACTACCACGCCATCTTCCAGAGTCGGGTGACGCTTGCCCTTGTTCCAGCTGGTGCCGCCAAGGGTCACGCCTTGATACAGGGTGACATCGTTGCCGATCTCGGCAGTCTCACCGATAACGATGCCCATGCCGTGGTCAATAAAGAAACGACGACCGACCTTGGCACCCGGATGAATCTCGATCCCGGTCAACCAGCGACCGAAGTTCGACACCAGACGCGCCAGCCATTTCCAGCCCATGCCCCACAACACTGACGACAGGCGATGGATCCAGATGGCGTGCATGCCCGGATAGCACGTCAGAACCTCAAAAGCATTACGCGCCGCCGGGTCACGATGGAAAACACTTTGGATATCTTCACGCAAACGCTCGAACATCATTAATCCTTCCGCTTTAGAAGCTCGCCACGGGCCGCTTTCTGGGTTTCCGTGAGGATGCCACGCAATATATTCATTTCCGCCCGGCTGACCGAGCTGCGTCCGTACAACCGGCGCAGGCGCGCCATCAAGTGCCGTGGTTTTTCCGGATCTAGGAATTCGATGGCCACCAGGGTTTGCTCCAGGTGCTCATAGAATCGCTCCAGCTCATCCATGGTCGCCAGCTCACCACTCTTGGTGGACGCCACTTCTTCCTTCTCGACCTTGCTCGGCTGACCTTGAGCCGCCAGCCAGGACATGCGCACTTCATAGCTCAACACCTGCACCGCCGCCCCAAGGTTCAGCGAACTGAACTCAGGGTCTGATGGGATGTGCACGTGATAATGACATCGCTGCAGCTCTTCATTGGTCAGGCCGGAATCTTCACGACCGAACACCAACGCGATCTCGGCGCCCTGCCCCGCCTCCTCTACCACCTTCACACCGCATTCGCGGGGATCGAGCAATGGCCAGGGAATGCGACGATCACGAGCACTCGTACCGAGCACCAGATTGCAGCCGACCAAGGCATCTTCCAGAGTGGCGACGACTTGCGCGTTTTCAAGGATATCCCCGGCACCAGACGCACGCGCATCGGCCTCGTGATGCGGGAACAACCGCGGTTCGACCAGCACCAGCCGCGACAGGCCCATGTTCTTCATGGCACGCGCAGCCCCACCAATATTGCCGGGGTGACTGGTATTGACCAGGACGACACGAATGTTTTGCAGCAAGGGAGACGCTCTCGAACACTTTAATAGGGAGCAGAATCTTACAGCTCAACCTACCGTTAAGCTATGAAAGCGAACACCGACCTTCACCTGTAGAAACTTTCTGATAGAATGCCCGGCTTTCTTTAACAACCTTAGGTGACACATCCATGCAGCCCATGCTGAATATCGCGCTGCGCGCCGCCCGCAGCGCCAGTGAATTGATTTTCCGCTCCATCGAGCGCCTGGATACCATCAAGGTCGACGAAAAAGACGCCAAGGATTACGTATCCGAGGTGGATCGCGCCGCCGAACAGAAAATCATCGATGCGCTGCGCAAGGCCTACCCGAATCACTCGATCATGGGTGAAGAAACCGGCATGCACGCCGGTAGCGGCATCGAAGGCGAAGAGTACCTGTGGATCATTGATCCACTGGATGGCACCACCAACTTCCTGCGCGGCATTCCTCACTTCGCTGTCAGCATTGCCTGCAAATACCGCGGCCGCCTGGAGCACGCTGTTGTTCTGGACCCGGTTCGCCAGGAAGAATTCACCGCCAGCCGTGGTCGCGGCGCCCAACTGAACGGTCGTCGCCTACGCGTCAGCGGTCGCACCAGCCTGGACGGCGCCCTGCTGGGTACCGGCTTCCCGTTCCGTGACGACCAGATGGACAACCTCGACAACTACCTAGGCATGTTCCGCGCCCTGGTTGGCCAGACCGCCGGCATCCGCCGTGCTGGCGCAGCGAGTCTGGACCTGGCCTATGTGGCCGCCGGCCGTTTCGATGCGTTCTGGGAGTCAGGCCTGTCCGAGTGGGACATGGCTGCAGGCGCCCTGCTGATCCAGGAAGCCGGCGGCTTGGTGAGCGACTTCACCGGCGGTCACGACTTCCTTGAGAAAGGCCACATCGTCGCCGGCAACACCAAGTGCTTCAAGGCAGTACTGACGGCGATCCAGCCGCACCTGCCAGCTTCGCTGAAGCGCTAAGCGCTAAGCGCCCACGCTCAAAAAGCCGCAGCACTTCAATCAAACGCCCCGACTTGTTCGGGGCGTTTGCTTTTGTGCGGAAAAAGTCTTCCACCTTAACGCCACGACCCGCGTGGAAGCGGGCTTGCTCGCGAAGACGACGTACCAGGCAACATCAATGTCGATCGACACACCCTCTTCGCGGGCACGCCTCGCTCCTACAGGTTCCGCACCATAACGAAAAATGCCCCGTATCTTTCGATACGAGGCATTTTCTTGAAGAGCCAGCCTGAACAGGCTGACTCTTGCGCATCGGAAGCTGGACTTAAGCCAGTTTTTCCTTGATGCGAGCTGCTTTACCGGACAGGTCACGCAGGTAGTACAGCTTGGCTTTACGCACGTCACCGCGACGCTTAACGGCCATGCTGTCGATTTGCGGGCTGTAGGTCTGGAAAGTACGCTCTACGCCAACACCGTTGGAGATTTTACGAACGGTGAAAGCACTGTTTACGCCGCGGTTACGCTTGGCGATAACTACGCCTTCGAACGCTTGCAGACGCGAACGATCGCCTTCCTTCACTTTCACCTGAACGACAATGGTGTCGCCCGGGGCAAAGGTAGGGATCTCTTTGGTCATCTTCGCTGCTTCGAGTGCAAGGATGATTTTGTTATTCATGCTGTGCTCCGAAGGTAAATCGTCTGATCTACCATCGATACGTTGTT